>NZ_AP025481.1:1200000-1500000 GCF_024347435.1 Vibrio cyclitrophicus | reverse complement strand
GCTTGTTTCCCGTCACGCTTGGGTAAACTGTTGCGCCATGTTGAGTCATTATATGCTGTGCGTCAGCATCGGTGGTGATCCAAACTTCTTCGTTCGCTGGTGGTGTGATTCCTAGGGATGCGTAAGCCGAAGTACTGTTGATTAAGGCTAGAGAGCCTCCGAGTACAGCTAAAGCTAGCATGCTTTTTTGAATAGCCATTTGTCGTCCTTTTTATGGTGAGTATTGTTATCTTGATGGGTGTGATTTTTGTGTAATGCGTGGATGTTTTTGTGTAGATGTTTCATGCGCTAAACAGACAATAGAGAAAAGGGCCCCTTGCGGAGCCCTGAATTTGCTATCGATTACTGTGCTTTAATGAAACGGTAGTGCTTGGTTTCTGAACAGATATCGCTTGAGGTACACACTTGGTACTCCACATCTACTGTGCCGTTGTGACGGAACTTGTCTACGTATGAGTTGAAGTCTGTCGCACCAACATTCTTGCCGTTACGCTTAATCACGAAGTAGTCGTTGGTGTCGTAATCCCACGCCAGCTTAACGCGAGCCTTGCCGTTCGGATTTTTGTTACCAAACTTCAGTTTTAGTGGGAAGCCTTCCGCTGAATCACCTTCAATCGTGATCGACTTGCTTGTTGATGTCGCAACACCTGCATCGTCAGTCACTGTTAGGGTAACCACGTAGTCGCCAGCTTCAGCATAGGTATAACGAGTCACTTCACCTGTTTGCGTGTTGCCATCGCCTAGATTCCATTGGTAAGAGACGATCTGACCATCGCTGTCCGAACTTGTGCTGCGCAGCTCTACTTCTTTACCTACAATGGTGTGTTCGAAGGAAGAAACTGGCGGTACGTTAGCGTTGCCTGATTCGTACGATGCTTTTAGGTTTGCACCTGCGTAATCTGAGTAGCCTAGAATGTTTACTGTGTAGCGACCTGAGGTTGGGTTCTCAATCACACACACTTCGTCAGTCACGCTTTCACTCTTACAGATGTTGTCTTGCGGGCTTGGTGCGTAATCTAGGCCGACATACATATCTGGGTCACCCGTAGACACAGCAAGATCAATCGTTAGCTTGTCTTGGCCTTCTGGTACTTCGATATCGAAGTAAGTTTTTGAGCCTGTTTCACCAGCAACTGCCGCTTCAACACCATTTTCAAGACGTCGATATTCAGGTTCTGGCGGAAGTGGTGGCTCGCCACAAGGGGATACGCCCACTAAGTTGAACGCAGAAACCACGTCATCGGCACTGTAGCCAAGATCGGTTGCTGAGTTCTTCACGCCACAAGCGCCCTGCCAGAAATCACTGTTTTCAGACCAGTAGATTTGGTTGGCTAACACGAACAGTTCGAACGCTTTTTTAGTATCCCAGCCTTGCGTGGTTGCAAGGTGGTAGAACGCTTTGTTGAACACACCTGAGCTGTAGTGCACGTTCAAGCCATCGTAGTATTCAGATGCGTTGTTGATTGAAGAGCCATCGCGTGATGGATCGTCCATGTAACGCAGAGCGCCTTCGCCTTTGAAGATATTGCGGCCGACCATCCAGTCGTTGGTGCCCTTCATGTAGTATTCAGCCGCTTCACCAGCCATGTCAGAGAAAGCCTCGTTCATGCCGCCCGATTGGTTTGCGTAGATCAAACCTGAGTTTTGCTCAGTGAAACCGTGGCTCACTTCGTGGGCGGATACATCTAGGCTAACAAGCGGGTAGAAGAAGCTTTCACCATCGCCAAAGGTCATTGCCTTGCCGTCCCAAAATGCATTCTCGTAGTTTTCACCGTAGTGAACACGCATCATGAGTTTGAAAGAGAGTGGTGCGGTGTCGAACCAGTTTTTATACATGTCGAACACAATGTTACCGAAGTAGTGTGCGTCGTTCAGTGGCGAGAATGCGCCGTTCACAGACTTGTATTCGTTACGAGGACATTCATAGCTGTAAACGGTGTCGCCGTCTGTCGCGCCATTTAGGTTAACAGTGACAACATTTTCCGACTCCATAACACACTCTGTGCCATTTTCTTGGACATCAAGGTAGTGGTAGTCGGTACCGTACTCGTACATGCCTGTTTTTTCGTTACCACCTGGGCCTGTGCCGATCTGAGCGTGTGCAATACCTTCCCAGCGGTCGATGACTTCGCCGGTGTGCGCGTCTAGCATGGTGAATGGTCGAGTCGGGTGCTCACTGCCTTCGACAAGGTAAGAGACAACGTATACAAGGCGTGTTTTGTCCGCACCTTGTGTGCCTATGCTTTGTGTCGATTTGCCCTGATAAATAAACAGATCGTGTTGGACATTGTCTAGAGATTTGCTGGTTAAGCCTTGAGTCTTAAGATCTTTACTCGCCAGTTCAATCGCTTGAGCGCTGTTGATGGAGGGTTTAACAAAAGAACGCTCTAGGGTTGTTGTTTTAAGGTAGCGTCCTTGAACGGATTTCAGCGCACCACCTTGAACACTTTGGGTAGCATTTAGATAGTGCCCCCATACTGGCGTTCCCCATATGTTTTGCTGGATCTTAACTTTGTAGATGCCACGCTTTTTCAGGTTCACTTCTTTAACCATCTTGAAGCTAGATGCATTACTTACACCTAACTGGGTGTTCAACCCCGAAAAGTTAGTAAAGTTGATCGGTTGATCAATCTGAACCGATTCATTTGCATGCACTGACAAAGACATAGCACTGGCTATAGCAACGGCAACTAAACGCTTTCTTATTTTCATTGTTATTTTCTCTTTCCATGTAAAATCCATGAAAACGTAACAAAATTATCACAAATAATTTACATCATTCGATCTGATTAATTAGTAGCATGGCAATGATCTCTTTTATTCATGAAACTTATATTTCTCGTATTTACAGATAGTTATCGTTTCTGTTTATTTTTGAACGCACTCACAGGTTTTATTTATAAAATCATGACACTTTTATTAAGTGTTAATTTTTCAAGAGAATTAAGTTTTTTGCGAAAATTGAACTGTGCCGCAATTTACGTGCGATGGGTTGATAGAAGGATCAACGATTTGGGGAGTTCAGTTTGAACGAAAGACTATTAAGCCGAATTTAAAGGAAATTTTGATAAGGAATTGACGACTTTTGGTCTTATTTTCTGAATTGTTAGTTACAAGAGAGTTAGCCAAGTGGAGCTTTATCTAGCACAGAGCACAAAATAAGTGGTATGAAAAAGCCAGCGACGGATAGTCACTGGCTTAGATTGTTTCAGCTTTCTAAAGCTAGCGTTTAAAGGTACGCAAGCTTTAGCAAGTTGCTGTTTTTTTTGGGAATTATTGCTTTTTACCGCCCACTTGAACGTAGTCGATGCCGATAATACGGTTGATGATACCCATAACAGAGCTTGTATCAGAGTTTGTTGAGCGAATTGTTTCAACCGTTGCACCTTCTGGCACTAATTCCATTGCACGATCTTGAGTGTTACCAGGAACTTGGAAACCCACAATATTGAAGCTTTCAGCGTGTGCAGTGTAAACTTCATCGTTGTGACTAATACCTGAACAACCTGCTAGAGAGATAACGCCTAAAACACACAATAACTTTTTCATAAAAATACCTTAAGAATGATTGGGAATTTAGATAGTAAGCCCATGGCTTCAACTGCTAACAAAGTGCGAGTTAACGAGTAACGGTTTACTTTGCTACTACTTAGCAGTGCTGTAATGACAAGCCATAAACGACAGTGTCATGATTATCTAGACTCAATAAGTTCATTGGGAGACAGCATCTCCCGACCGATGTTGAACATTATTCCAGAGGTGTTTTGTAGTTACTGTATGGGTTTGTCAGCTGAATCGTTACATAGCCGAATTATTACATATCTGAATGGTAATGGTGAATACGGCTCCCTTTAAAGTTTGGCTCTGGCCAACCTCCACGGTTGCGTTATGTTGAGCACAGATCTTATCGACGATAGAAAGCCCCAAACCATGGCCGCTCTTGGCTTTGTTACGCGCTTTGTCGCCAACGTAAAAAGGTTCAAACAGGCGAGCTTGGTGTTCTTGTGCCACGCCATCACCATCGTCATGTACCGCAATCTGTAGTTGATCTTGATGCACGCTAGCCTCAATCGACACCTGTGAACGCGCAAACTTCATTGCGTTACGTACTAGGTTATCTAAGGCTCGGTTAAGCAGCGTTTCATCTGCTAGTATCGAGCTAGGTTGTTCTGGCAGTGATAAGCTGATGTTGAGTTCTGTATCTTTGTTCCAGCGTGTCATCGCATGTTCAAGAAAGTCTCTTATCTCTAATGGCTGTTGTAGGTTTTCGAGGCCAATGCTATCAAGTTTGGCGTAGCACAACAGTTCGTCGACCATCTTTTCCATCTCTTCTGTGTCTTCGACGATACTTTCAACGGTGTGTTGTTGCGATTCATTGAGCGGCGTGTCTTTGAGCATTTCAGCTTGCCACTGTATACGAAATATTGGCGTGCGTAGCTCGTGAGCAACGGCATTAGTAAGTGAGCGGTTACTCTCAATTAAGCGATGAATACGGTCAGCCATTAGGTTGAAGGATTTATTGAGTGAGCCAATGGCTATGCCGCTTGAAGTCTCTGCTCGTGAAGAGAGATCCCCTTCCGCAAAGCGTAGGGTGGCGTATTCAAGTTTTTTGACCCGTCGGAAAATAATAACTAGGTGGCATAAGCCGTATAAGATAAAGCTTGCTAGGAAAAACAACCAAATGAGATCATCTTCAAGCTCGATTTTTTGCCGAACGAACGCTTCATTATCAGGTAAGTAATGGTAGGTATTATCACTGCCTGTGAGGCGAAACCATAGATCTCGTTCATCATCGTGAAAGATAAAGGTATTCGGGTTAGTACTGAAGAACTCTGAAACGGGGGTTGGTATTTCATCTTTTGGACTGAACATGACCAGTTTATTTCGTGTGGTTTCGACAAACTGATTTATCGCTTGTTGAGCTGCTTCAAGACCTTGATTTTTAGCGATGTTTTCTATCAGTTGTTGGTGGGCCGTCGCTTCGTAATCTTCCATTACATATTCGTAGTCGGTATTGAGCTGGTAGACAGAAATTTCGTAGGCAACAAGGCCGGTCATAAAGCAAACTAACAGCCCAAGCAGGGACTCCAAATAGATACGTCGCATAATCGCTCTCTTTCATTACGCTCGTATTGAGCGAGGTTAATGCCAGGCGGTCGAAACAAATAAGTAACCTTTCCCGCGAATGGTCTGAATTTTCTCTGCTGGTGTGTGATCGTCACCGAGTATCTTTCTTAGACGCACAACCTTGTTATCAATTGTCCTATCGATCCCGTCATACTCAATCCCGCGCAGTGTTTGGGTTAAATAGTCCCGTGATAACGGCGTATCTGGGTTGCTTGCCAACAACCAAAGTAGATCAAACTCGCTGTCTGTGAGTGACAAAACAGCACCTGCAAGTTCACACTTCTTGTATGTATTTTTCAGTACGAGTTGATCAAATTGAAGGTTATCAGAGTCATCAATTGAATGAGCCACCGTTTCTTGACGGCGTAATAGTGAACGGACCCTTGCCAGCAAAACTCTTGGTTTGATTGGCTTGGTGACATAGTCATCAGCCCCTGTCTCTAAACCAGCGACATGATCAAAGTCGTCATCGCTAGCGGTGAGCATCAAGATTTTACCTTTATAGTGCGTACGCGTCTGTCGGCAGATTGTCAGCCCATCGGTTACAGGAAGCATTAAATCCAGCAATACGATGTCAGGTTGTTCGGCAAGAATGGTTTGCGCGGCATTACTGCCATCGTCCAGAACCAATACATCAAAATCTTGCGCGACAAAGTAGTCTTGCAACATTTTCTGAAGTTTCAAATCGTCTTCCACGATGATCATTTTAGGTTTTGTCATTCCATTCCCAGCCTTATCGTGTGTTTAGCTTATACGAGATTACGTGAGTGAACCTTGTTTAGTAATTAATCGCTATTGCATATTGAGTCTAATTGCTTCGCGAAAAATACCTGAGATGAATGATTAAACACTTTTTAAGCTAGTTCAATGCTGATATGAAATTAATAGGAAAATAAAAAACAATGTTCAAAAAGAACATACATACTCTTACATTCTCAAGACAGATAGTTCGGGGGCTAAATAATAGAATTTCCCTATCAAATATTTTGGGAAAACGGCATGAACCACTATCAAAAGATTTTACTAGCATTACCTTTGATTCTCTTAGCGGGCTGTAATTCAAGCTCTAACTCGGGTAAAGCGGCAAACAAAGTGCAAATGAAACCTAAGGCCGATTATGTATTTTCATCGGCTAAATTGGGTGAGTTATATCAAGAGAGGCAAGATCTCCAAGAATCCATGAAACTCACCTACGATGGTGTGCTGTATGAAAATATTCAGTTTGCTGAAGACATCAGTGATAAGCAAAAAGTGGTAAGGCTAGCAAGTCGCCTAGGTCAGAGCGTTGATCTGTATCTTCCTGATGCAGGAGTCGATGACTGTGCGATTTACAGTGAGGGTAATTTTTATGACTCCTTTGACTGCGGTACTGCGCTGCGCTCTGTTTCTAATGAAACTACGTTAATTCAAACGAGCGCGACCAGTAAAAAAGCGGTTGAGCTTGAGTATCACAATGAGATGTCGCAATACGTGACGAGTCTTGGCTCTACGATTCTGAGCAAAACTAAAAATGGTAACAAAGTCACTATCATTACTTCATTTGCCTTTAACGCATTTTACCGTGATGTACTCCAGAACACTGGCGCTGTCGAGCGAATTACTTCTACTCTTGGGGTTACAACTTATTCGCAGCTTTTCGATATCGTTAAGCTATACCCAGGCAGTGAAATGATCTTGAAATTTAATAACCATATTGGTGGCAGTGCTGATGATGATATCAACATGTACACCGGTCGCATGATCAATAGCAACAATATGACCACAATCGTTACTCCAACGGGTTCGGTGTTCTCTGGCGGCACGGATCTGTTCGCGGCGGGTAACCCACGAGTTTTACAACGAGCAGATACCACCAAAGCCATTGAGCTAAATAAGCAAGTGGGCGTTCATAGCTGGGCTGAGGGTGATAAAACAGCTAAAGAATTCCCATACACCAACGAAAGCCATCGCAAGCAAGCGACCTACTTTAAAAAGGTCATGGGAGACAAAGGGATCGACTTCTACATCTTCACTTTAGATTCTGCCCCTGCTTCGGGTGAACACTGGATGACAAAGGCCGATTCTGACAAGTATGGGTTCATTACACGTATTGAGTGAGCCTAGGTAGATTCATCGCTTTAGATTCAAAGCTCCGTAAAGGTTGATAATGGTTTGGTCATTATCAACCTTTTTTTATGCACTTTTTCACTTTATATCCTTCCTGCATCAAACACTACTTTAAGGTTTTTACTCGAGGTTCTAAATATCGTTAACCTGATTGATTTTTACTCTTTTTCGCTAAAAACTTTCGACCAATAACCATCACACCTCAAATCTTTAATTAATTTCATTAGTGGTCTAAATGATATTTAAGTATATGTTTTAATGGGTATTTAATCGTTTTGAATGCTGTGTTGTTACGGGTTTGTTTTAAATAATCATTTGAACCCTAACTAAATTTCTGTCATTTTATATTTAACTGAACGTTCAATATAAAATAAAAGGACTGAGAAATGCCGAAGGTTGGGATGCCTGACATACGTAAACCACAGCTTGTTCAAGCCACCATGACGGTGATTGACCGAGTGGGTTTACACGCCGCGAGTATTGCGTTGATCAGCAAAGAAGCGGGCGTGTCTACAGGTATCATTAATCACTATTTTGGTGGGAAACACGGTCTGCTCGAAGAGACGATGCGTGAAATCCTTCGCCAATTATCCAACACCATCACGACTTCACTAAAAGCGCTTCCTGTTGATGCTCACCAACAGAGAATAAACGCGATCATCGATGGTAACTTCGAAGGTTACCAAGCCGAAAATAAAGTCGCGAAGGCATGGTTGGCATTTTGGTCCTATTCAATGCATGACCAACAATTGAAGAGACTACAGCGTGTAAATGAAAAACGTTTGATTTCACATCTGCGTCTTGAGTTGAAAGGTATTTTGAGTCATGAACAGGCGGATCTCGTTGCTCACGGGATTGCTTCTCTGATTGATGGGTTATGGCTGAGAGGCACGTTAAACCCTGAAGGTATCGATGCTCAAAAGGCTCGTGCCATCATCAATGATTATCTTGATAAACAACTGACGTTTTACTCGTGTAACACCGCATAGAACGTGGTCGTCGCATTGCAATCATAGTACTTGAACGATAAATACTCACACATAGACCAGCAGAGTCTAATAACAATAATTAAGTCAGAATCTCAAATGGAAATGAACTCGTTATACATCGATGGCGCAGCGGTTAAAGCTACGTCTGGTGAAACCTTTGATAGTATCAACCCGGCAAACGGCGAACCTATCGCAACGTTAGGCCAAGCCTCTTCAGCGGACGTGGATAGCGCTATTGAATCTGCGAAACGTGGATTTGCGGTATGGTCAGCAATGACGGCCATGGAACGCAGTCGTATTCTTTTGAAAGCGGTAGCGATACTTAGAGCTCGAAATGATGACCTTGCAAACCTTGAGGTTGTTGACACGGGTAAGCCACTGCAAGAAGCGATTGAAGTAGATGTAGCGTCTGGTGCCGATGTGATTGAATACTTCGCAGGCCTCGCTCCTACACTTCAAGGCGATCAACAACCCCTTAGTGAATCTCAATTTTTCTACACTCGTCGTGAACCGCTTGGCATCTGTGCCGGTATTGGCGCGTGGAACTACCCAATTCAAATCGCGATGTGGAAATCGGCTCCGGCATTGGCTGCGGGTAATGCGATGATTTTCAAACCTTCCGAAGAAACCCCGCTAACGGCACTTAAGCTTGCTGAGATATTTACCGAAGCAGGCCTTCCAGATGGTGTATTTAACGTGGTTCAGGGTGACTACCGTGTCGGCCAAATGCTAACGGCTCATCCAGACATCTCTAAAGTGTCTTTCACAGGTGAAACCGGCACTGGTAAGGCTGTGATGGCGGATAGCGCTAAGACGCTTAAATCGGTGACCATGGAACTTGGTGGCAAATCGCCAATGATCGTGTTTGATGATGCGAAATTGGGTGATGCGGTTTCCGCTTCTATGGTCGCAAACTTTTACACCCAAGGTGAAGTGTGTACCAATGGTACTCGTGTTTATGTACACGAAAACATCTACAACGATTTTATCGACCAACTTAAGACACGCACTGAAAAACTGATCATTGGTGATCCAATGGACATGGAGACTCAAATTGGTGCGTTGATTTCTAAAGAGCACCTTTCAAAAGTTCTTGAAGCGATTGAGCTAGCAAAACAGTCTGGCGCAACATTGCTGACTGGCGGTTATCAAGTGACTGACAACGGGCTAGCGAACGGCAACTTTGTTGTCCCAACCGTGTTTGTGGACTGCGAAGACAACATGCCACACGTCCAACAAGAGATCTTTGGCCCTGTAATGTCGGTGTTGAAGTTCACTGATGAAGACGATGTGATTCGTCGTGCTAACGATACTAAGTACGGCCTGGCTGCTGGCGTGTTCACGCAAAACCTTTCTCGTGCTCACCGTGTTATTCATCAAATGCAGGCAGGTATTTGTTGGGTTAATACGTGGGGTGACTCACCTGCAGAAATGCCTGTTGGTGGCTACAAGCTTTCGGGTGTTGGTCGTGAAAATGGCCCAGAAACTCTACTCCACTATACGCAAACGAAGAGCATTCTTATTGAGCTAGGCGATTACGCCAGCCCTTATGCCTAACGCGTAAAACTTAATTCAACAGGCTAGCTTAAAAGAGCTAGCCTCACTGACTCATCTCAGGGAACTTAAAATATGGAACAACGCTACGATTATATTATCGTCGGCGCGGGTTCGGCCGGCTGTGTGTTAGCGGATAGGCTAACGGAAAGCGGTGAACATAGCGTTTTATTACTGGAAGCGGGTGGTACGGATAAGAGCATTTTTATCCAAATGCCAACGGCGCTTTCCTACCCGATGAATACTGAAAAATATGCATGGCAGTTTGAGACTCAACAAGAGCCAGGCCTTGATGGACGTGAACTGCACTGCCCACGCGGCAAAGTGTTAGGTGGTAGCTCATCAATCAATGGCATGGTTTACGTGCGTGGTCATGCTTGTGACTTCGACCAGTGGGAAGAAGAGGGTGCTGCCGGTTGGAATTATCAAGCGTGTTTGCCTTATTTTCGCCGTGCTGAATCATGGAACAAAGGTGGCGATCAATACCGTGGCGACAATGGCCCAGTAGGCACTTGTAACGGTAACGATATGGATCTGAACCCGCTTTACCAAGCATTCATTGATGCAGGTAAAGACGCTGGTTACCCGGAAACACAAGACTATAACGGCTACCAGCAAGAAGGCTTCGGCACCATGCATATGACGGTAGACAAGGGAGTGAGAGCCTCAACCTCTAACGCTTATCTACGTCGAGCATTGAAGCGTTCAAACCTGACCTTGAAGAAGGGCATCGTGGCGCGCCGTTTCTTACTTGAAGCACAAGACTCAACTGGCCAATCAGGTCTGAAAGCAGTCGGTGTCGAGTTTGAAAAGTCAGGCAATACTCAAGTCGCGGTCGCGAACAAAGAAGTGATCTCTTCTGCCGGTTCTATCGGTTCTGTTCAACTGCTGCAACTTTCTGGTATCGGCCCGAAAGCCGTGCTTGAAAAGGCTGGTGTAGAGCTGAAACACGAACTCAGTGGCGTCGGTGAAAACCTACAAGACCACCTAGAAGTGTACTTCCAATACCACTGTAACGAACCCATCACGCTTAACAGTAAGCTTGGTTTAGTTAGCAAAGGCATGATTGGCGCGGAATGGATTCTGACTCGTAAAGGTTTGGGTGCTACTAACCACTTTGAATCATGTGCGTTTATTCGTTCACGCAAAGGATTGAAGTGGCCGAATATTCAATACCATTTCCTACCAGCAGCTATGCGTTATGACGGTCAAGCGGCTTTTGATGGTCACGGTTTCCAAGTTCACGTTGGGCCTAACAAGCCTGAAAGTCGCGGTACGGTTGCGATCACTTCGGCTGATCCGCATGCCAAGCCAGAGATCATTTTCAACTACATCTCGACCGAGCAAGACCGCCAAGATTGGCGCGATTGTATTCGTCTGACGCGTGAGATTTTGTCTCAACCTGCGATGGACGTTTACCGAGGCGAAGAGATTCAGCCTGGTCTAAATATTACTTCCGATGAAGCGATTGATGAATGGGTTAAGCAGAACGTTGAAAGCGCGTATCACCCTTCATGTGGCTGCAAAATGGGGGCTGATAACGATCCAATGGCAGTGCTTGATGAGGAGTGCCGTGTTCGCGGTATTGATAATCTGCGTGTTGTCGACTCGTCTGTTTTCCCAACTATTCCAAATGGAAACTTGAACGCCCCAACCATTATGGTTGCCGAGCGCGCTTCCGATTTGATTCTTGGTAAGCCGATGCTTAAAGAGCAGGATGTTCCAGTGTGGATTGCTCCTGAGTGGGAAGACAAACAAAGAACAGATAAACCAGTAAGAGAAGTGTAAGTCTCTGTTATTGAATAGAAAATAGAAAAATCAGTAATAATAAAAATAGTAACAACAAAAATTAGTTAAAAGTCAGCAAAATTGCCCTGATTAGTATGAGTTAGGGCAGAACAAGGAAAGATAAAAAGGAATCATTATGACGACTCAACATAAACAGACCGCTACAAAAACGGCATTAGTAACATTAGCCATCAGTTCATTCGCGTTCAGTGCTTACGCTAACGCTTCAGTAGAGCCACAACAATGTGAAAACGTTCGCTTTGCTGATGTGGGCTGGACAGACATTACTGCAACAACCGCCGTTACTTCTGAACTATTAAAAGGCCTTGGTTACAAAACCAAAACCGACCTACTTTCTGTACCGGTGACTTACTCTTCAATGGCGAATGGTGACATTGACGTGTTCCTAGGTAACTGGATGCCAACCATGGAAGGCGATATTGCTAAGTATCGTGAAGCGGGCACTGTAGAGACAGTTCGTGCCAACCTTGAAGGTGCAAAATACACATTAGCTGTACCTAAGTACGTATACGACGCAGGTGTAAAAAGCTTTGCAGACCTAGCAAAACATGCCGACAAATTTAAAGATCGTATCTACGGTATCGAGCCGGGTAACGATGGTAACCGCTTAATCCAATCAATGATTGATTCTGACGCGTTTGGCTTGAAAGACTTCAGCCTAGTGGAATCAAGTGAAGCTGGCATGGTATCTCAAGTATCGCGTGCGGCACGTCGCAGCCAATGGATTGTTTACCTTGGTTGGGCTCCTCACCCAATGAACAGTAATGTTGAAATGGAATACCTTGCTGGTGGTGACGACTTCTTTGGCCCGAACTATGGTGGTGCGAATGTCTACACCAACGTTCGTTCAAACTATTTGTCAGAGTGTTCAAATGTGGGGCAGCTTCTGCAAAACCTAGAGTTCACTCTAGAGATGGAAAACCAGTTGATGGAAGAGATTCTTAACCAGAAAGCTAAGCCAGAACAAGCCGCTCAACAATGGTTAATCAACAATCCACAACAAGTTGAAGCTTGGTTAGACAACGTAAAAACACATAAAGGTGAATCAGCAACTCAAGCCGTTACTGAATACCTAAAGCAAGTAAAAGCTTAGTTCTACCTATCTCAACAGCTACATAAATAATAAAGGTGAGCTTCGGCTCACCAATAATGAAAGGCAATATTGTGAATTTTATTACGGAAAACAAAATCCCTGTCGGACAATGGATGGAAGCTGGCGTTGACTGGTTAACAATCAACGCAGCAGGCTTTTTTGACGCTGTCTCTATCTTTTTAGAAACCGTTATTCTGTTTTTAGTCGATGTATTTAAGTGGATGCCTCCTGCATTACCTATTGTTATTACGGCAGCCCTTGCATGGTATCTACATCGCAAACTGTCTTTGGTGATCTTCGTCGTCGCCGCGCTTCTGACGATCCTCAACCTTGGCTATTGGCAAGAAATGCTGGAAACCTTTGTTCTCGTCTTTGCGGCGACAACGATTTCCGTATTAATTGGCGTACCGGTTGGCATTATGGCGGCTCACCGTCCTTGGCTATACACGCTGTTGCGCCCGATCTTAGATTTAATGCAGACCGTTCCAACCTTCGTTTATCTGATTCCGACTTTGGTTCTATTTGGCTTAGGTATCGTTCCAGGCTTAATCTCGACCATTATTTTCGCGATAGCCGCGCCGATTCGTTTGACCTATTTGGGGGTGACTAAAGTCCCTGAAGAGTTGATTGAAGCGGGTAAAGCCTTTGGTGCAAGCCGCATGAAGTTGTTGTTAAAAGTAGAACTTCCAGCCGCGCTTCCAAGCATCATGGCAGGCGTAACGCAGTGCATTATGTTATCGCTTTCTATGGTAGTGGTTGCGGCTCTTGTTGGTGCTGACGGCCTGGGTAAACCTGTGGTTCGAGCGCTAAACACAGTGAACATTTCACAAGGCTTTGAAGCCGGACTGGCGATTGTACTGGTCGCTATTATTCTTGATCGCTTGTGTAAGACACCAAACCAGAAGGAAGCTTAATCATGTCTTTAGTAAATAACGCTATGTCTCAAGAACATAAAGCGAATTCTCAAGAGCAGACTGCAGTGGACGCGATTACCATCAAAAACCTTGATGTCGTGTTCGGTAATAAAGCCAATCAAGCACTTGAACTTCTAGACCAAGGTAAAACTCGCCAAGAGATTATCGATGAGACTGGTCAAGTTGTTGGTGTGGATAATGTGTCGTTGACGGTTAAAGAGGGCGAGATATGTGTATTGATGGGTTTGTCGGGCTCGGGTAAATCTTCACTGCTTCGCGCTGTAAACGGTTTGAATGAAATTAGCCGAGGTTCTTTAGCAATCAAAGATGGCGATAAACTGGTGGACTTAGGCGAGCAATGTGACGAAGCGACTCTTCGTCACTTACGTACTCACCGCGTATCAATGGTATTTCAAAAGTTTGCACTGATGCCTTGGTTAACCGTGTTAGATAACGTGGCATTTGGTCTTGAAATGCAAGGCGTAGCCAAAGATGTTCGTCGTGAAAAGGCGCGTGAACAGTTAGAGATGGTTGGTTTAGCTGAATGGGAAACCAAATTCCCTCATGAGCTTTCTGGCGGCATGCAGCAACGTGTTGGTTTGGCGCGAGCGTTTGCGATGGACACAGACATTCTGTTGATGGATGAACCTTTCTCCGCGCTTGATCCACTGATTCGAGCACAGCTTCAAGATGAACTGCTTACATTGCAAAGCAAGCTTAATAAAACGATTTTATTCGTGAGCCATGACCTTGATGAAGCGTTAAAAATTGGTAACAACATTGCGATCATGGAATCGGGTCAACTGATCCAACACGGTAAACCAGAAGAGATCGTATTAACGCCAAAAACCGAATACGTAAAAGACTTCGTTGCCCACACCAACCCATTGAACGTACTTAAAGGTCGTTCATTAATGCAGCCTCTTGGATCATTGACACAAGAGAATGACAGTTGGAAGATCTGTGATGCAAAAGATCTATGGATTGAACTGAATGAAGGTATTTTATCTGTAAAAGGTGAATCCGCTTTGGCTCTTGTTAAGTGGAGTGAGTCTGATGACTTGACCGCAATCAACGCGTCGAGTGTTGTGGTGGCAAGCCCAGAGATCGGTATGCGTGATGCCATTAAGCTGAAACAGATCAGCAATCATCCCATTTTGCTTGTCGAAGACGATCTGTTGGTCGGGATCTTGGACAACAGTGAGTTTTACAGCGCTCTTACAGGTAATTTTCAACTTAATAATGCCGCTTAATGGTTTGAGTTGAGATAATTTGTTCTCTAAGAGATAAAATAGGTAGTGAGACAATGGTAATCTCTCTACCTATTTGATTATAAAATCTTTTTCTCTACCAATGTTTGTGATTTTGGTTACTTTTTTCTTTGTTATATAAATAAAAATCGGCTCTTATTGAGCAAAAGTGTTGGTCTGCGCAGATTCAGATGCATAGAAAAGATTGAGAATAGTATGAACATCAGTACAATGCGGAAAATTAATGAAGTAATTTATCAATTTACAGTGTAATTCGAACGCACCTGACTCAAGAGTTCAGGACATTTCATTGCTTCGATACTGTAAATCCACTCACAGTATATTAGTACAAAGGTCTGCATCTTGGACAAACATGACGAAATCCTGGTCGCTATTCGCCAAATTATTCGCGCTATCGATTTACACTCGAAAAAGCTGAGTAAAGAGTATGGTTTGACTGGCCCTCAATTAATCTTAATGAGAGCAATCCAAGAGATGGGTAATGTGACGATCAAAGAGTTGTCTAATCAAACTAATGTGAGTCAAGCAACCACGACTACAATCATCGATCGCTTAGAATTGAACGGCTATGTACAACGAGTACGTAGTGAATCTGATCGACGCAAAGTACACGCAAACCTGACTGAAAAGGGTCAAGAGTTGTTGAGCAATGCACCACCGCCGCTACAAGATAACTTCGTGAAAAAATTCCAAAACCTTGAGCCGTGGGAGCAAAGTTTACTGCTTTCTTCGATGCAGCGAGTCTCATCTATGATGAACGCAGAAGATATCGATGCTGCTCCAGTACTTCAACTTGAAGGCATTGCAAACGTAGCTAAGAGCTAACGTTAGTTTTAAATTGTATATTTAAAACAAAAACTTAAATAATTATCAAATGGTCGCATTCAGCGGCCATTTTTGATCCCGCCATTCAAAATCTTCTAATTATCCCTCAGTTATTAGTTACGTATTTTTATTTAAACGCCCCTGATCTATTCCCAGCTTTTGAATGCCTCTTTTCTGGTATTCAAAAACATATTGACGATTCTCTGACAATAAACTTGTGGACCGACCGGTTTGTTTTGGATTATTGTGTGCTTATATTAACCACGAGGTGATGTATGAAACATGAATTGACGGCTACACAAATGACAGAGACGTTGAAGAATATGCAGGACGCTTTTGCAGATGATCCGATGCCCACTGTGCCGGTGAGAATAGAACAGTTGCTTGCGCTGAAATCTGCTCTCATCGATTACACAGACCGTTTGTGTGTCGCGGTAAGTGAGGACTATGGTCACCGCAGTCGACAAGACACATTGGTGGCTGACATATTGCCTTGCATCGGGAATATTAATTACAGCATTGAGTGTTTGCCTCATTGGTCGACATCTTCGATTCGTCATTCGGGCCCTTTGCTTTCAACTTCTCGTATTGAAGTAGTTTATCAACCTAAAGGCGTGGTAGGGATCATTGCCCCGTGGAATTTTCCAATTATGCTGTCGGTTGGCCCGCTTATATCGGCTCTGGCGGCAGGCAATCGCGCAATGATAAAAATGAGCGAATTTACCCCAGAAACAAATCAAGTATTAAGAGCACTATTGGCGGAAGTTTTTGATGCTGATGAGGTGTGCTTGGTTGAAGGTGAGGTAGAAATCGCAGCCGCATTTTCGGCATTGCCGTTTGATCATCTTCTGTTTACGGGGTCAACCCAAGTGGGTCGCCAAGTGGTGAGGTCAGCGGCTGACACGCTAACTCCAGTCACGCTAGAGCTAGGCGGTAAGTCACCGGTTATCGTTGCAGAAGACATGCCAATTGATATCGCGGTTGAGCGAATCATTTATGGTAAGAGCCTCAATAACGGGCAGGTGTGTGTGGCTCCTGACTATGTATTGCTACCTGAAGGGAAAGTTGAATCTTTCATTCAAGAGTATAAAAAACAGTACCAATTGCTGTTCGATGAAGGGGTGTATTCCGAGAGTTTGACGTCCCTAATCAATCCTCGTCAATGCGACCGGATAGTGGGTTTGTTGAATGAAGAACGACAAGCTGGAACGCGAACCGTCGCTTGCCATGACGAAGCGATGGACTTAGATAACCACCGCTTGGTGACGCACCTGATTGTTGAACCAAGCCTGTCATCCAAGGTGATGAACGAAGAGATTTTCGGCCCACTATTACCCTTGATTACGTATCGCAATATCGAAGAGGCGCTCCAAGTCATCAATAGCAAACCAAGGCCGTTAGCACTCTACCTGATGAGCTTTGATTTGAGTTTACAGGCTCAGGTTAAGCACCAAGTTCATTCCGGCGGAATGTGTATCAATGACTGCGTTTTCCATTTAGCCGTTGATGATGCGCCGTTTGGTGGCATTGGTGAATCAGGGCAGGGTAATTATCACGGTAAAGAAGGTTTTCTGACTTTCTCTCATGCAAAAACAGTTTTGGAAACGGGCTTAGATCATCGAGTTAAGCATCTGTTTTCAAGAGAAGACAACGAATTAAAAGCAGCTGTGATGAGCATGCTAGGCAAGTAAGTTATACCTGATATTACGTTATTCATTATTAAAAATTTATATAAGAGGCTATTTATGTTGGAACGTTTTTTTGAAAGAACCATAAAGTCGTATTTGATGATCACGGGATTCTTGACTGCCACTGCTTTTTCCACCTTTCTGGCACCGGACTGGAGCATGCAGACGTTGTTCTCGTACAACGATACGATGTTGGAAAGTAGCACGTATTTGATGGGTACATATCAGCACTGGGGCGTTATGGTCGGTTGTATCGGCATATTGTTGATGGTCTCGGCGAAGTACAAATCGCTGCGTACTTCGACCATGATTTACAGTGCATTTGAGAAGTCGATGTTTGTGGGCATATTCTTATACAACGTATGTATCAACGATTATGAGTGGTTTTACGGTTGGAGCGGTGTGTTTGCGCTCGATGGATTTGTGACTGTCTACTCTTTAGTTTACCTGTACTACTACCACACTAGAGACAAAAGCAAGGTGCCAGCTCATCTTCGTTAATAGTTAATAGTTAATAGTTAATAGTTAATAGCTAATAAGTTGCTCATGGTGAGTCAATGACACTTATTTAATGATCACTAACTTATTACTACAGCCCGCATTTGCGGGCTTTTTTCGTTTTGGGGCAATGATCCATAAAGATCTTAATTGACATATCTTTGACATTAACACTCTAGACCGACCGGTTTGTATTGGTTATTGTTTAGTCATCAACTAGAAATGAGGTAAATACCATGACAACCAATAATTTTAACTTTCAACTTAAAACCATTGTTCATGCTCAAGAGAATGGCATTGAAAATATCCCTTCTCTTTTTGGTCGCTTAGGTGCGCAAAGAGTCGTGCTCTTTTCTGATAAAGGCTTGGAGTCTCTTGGTTTTGTTGAGCAGTTCTCGGCGTTGTTTGTAAACGAAAAGGTGAACCAGCCAGGTAATGAACAAGCAGTTCAACTTGTTGGTGTGTACACCGATATCGCGCCAGACGCGACTTGCGACAACATCAACGCTGCCATTGAGTTTGCAAACAGCGTCAATGCTGATGCGATCTTGTCTGTTGGTGGTGGCAGTGTGATTGATGCTTCTAAAGGTGTGAAATACGCATTTCATAAACAGATAGATGATATCCGTACGGTGATTGCGGGCGGCGGTCATATGGATGTGTGGCCAAACAATGAAGATATTCGAGTGCCACACATTGCGGTTCCGACAACGGCTGGCACGGGCGCAGAAGCCTCTCCGATTGCTGTTTTTTACAATGAACATGAAAACATTAAGGCAAGTCTAGTCGCGTCTGGATTGGAAGCTGATATCGCGATCCTTGATCCAACGGTGACCACTAAGCTGCCTGATCATCTGACTCGTTCTACCGCCATGGATGCACTAACACACGCTGTTGAAGCGATTGTCTCGCCAATGAGTAATGCATTCACCGACGCTTACGGTATTCAGGCTGCAAAATTGATTGTTGAAAACTTACCCTTGGCATTGAAAGAACCAGAAAACCTAACCGCGCGCGGCAACCTTCTTCAAGCGAGCACTATGGCGATCTCTGCATTTTATTCGTCTTTGGGCGGGATTCCGATTCACAACTGTGCTCATGCCTTTGGTGCGATTAGCCACATTCCACATGGCGATGCCAACACGGTATTAATGCCGGTTGTGATTGAAGCACTGCCAGAGTTCTACATGCCGAATGCGGCGAAGTTAGCTCAAGCTTTCTCTGTCGACACTACGGGAACCGATGAGATGGTTTACCAGAGAGTGTTGGATTTCTTAAATAACTTCCAAACCAGTGTGGGTGCGATGAAGCGTTTCAGCAGCTGGGACTTTGATGAGCAAGAGAAGAGCAACATTGCAGAAGCGATTGAAAAAGACATCTGTTTTCAGTTCTACCCAATCTCGAAACAGACGATTGAAACCATCATAGAGAAAGCGATTTAAGTCTCTGTCTTAATCGACTGAATGTTATGACCATTTAATTCAGTCGATGATTCACTCAACAATCATTACTCGAGAGCCAATTATGAAAATTGAAAACGTATTGCTATCAAGCTTGTGCATCATCGCGCCATTCCTACTTTTCACCTAATTCATTCAACAGGGACGTCGTGACCTTTATTCCCGAGGAGGAAAAACGTTTAACTACCGTGATTTTGGCGGGTGTTTTGGTTGTTCTGTTTTTTGCCAAGGCAAGTTTTGGAAGCGAGAGCTTTGAGAATGAAGCCATAAATGATCAAGTACAGCAGCATCAAGATGTCGTGCAACTGTTGGATGAAGCTTACCAAGGGCAATTGGATGCCCAGCTCTCTGTCGCTTACTTATATCTGAGCGGAGATGGCGTAGAACAGAATGATGAAAAAGCCGCGGAGTGGTTCGTCACCGCAGCCAATAACGGTAGCCCTGAAGCTCAAACACAGCTTGGGTTGATGTATATCTCTGGAAGTGGCGTTCAAGCCAGCCAAGCGGAGGCTGTCACCTGGATTGGCATGGCAGCAGCTCAAGAGTATGACCCCGCGCTCGACTTATTACATTGGATGTCGCAAGCCGCGCACTAATTCAAATCCTAACTCAGGTTAATCACAGAAAGGTTAGCCTCAGAAAAAGTTATTCGCAGAAAAGTTAATTACTGAAAAAGTTAATCACAGAAATTGGAGAACGTCTTATGCAGACATTCAAGAAATCGTTAGTCTTCACTGCAATGGCCGCGGCAAGCAGTGCTGCTCTGGCCGCAGAATCAGAAAAACCGAATATTGTTGTCATTGTTGGCGATGATGTGGGCTTTGCCGATACTCAGCCTTATGGCTCAGAAGCCAATACACCAAACCTAATGGCGCTGGCTGAAGAGGGGGTTAAGTTTACTAACTTTCACGCGTCACCAACCTCATCGGTAACGCGCTCTATGATGTTAACCGGAGCAAATAGCCACGAGGTTGGGCTAGGCACCTTCGACTATGCTGTCTATCCGGGTGCGATTGGCAAGCCGGGTTATGAAGGTTACCTCACCAAGAAAGGGGTTACGGTCGCAACGCTGCTTAAAGAGAGTGGTTATAACACTTACCTCTCTGGGAAATGGCACTTGGGGCACGACGATGGTTTCTTACCTGACGATCGAGGTTTTGAAGAGAGTTACGGTATCTTAGCGGGCGGCTCGAATCACTTTAATCGAGATATGATGTTCCCGGCCAAAAATGCCGCGACAGCGGATGCGCTGCAAAAGGGGGATATTCCCGGCGTCGAAGTTGAGCCAACTTACCGTAACGGTGAAGTGGTTGAGGACAAGTACAAAGGCGAGTATTCAGACCAAGTTTACACCAACGAGATCATCAAGATGATCGACAGCAAAAAAGACGACGGTAAGCCTTTCTTCGCTTACGTCCCATTCACCGGTATTCACCTGCCATTGCAAGCGCCTGAGTCTGCCTATCAAGATAAAGTCGATTACTACGTCGAGCATGGTTGGGACTCGGTTCGAGAAGATCGTTTCCAACGCATGAAAGAGATGGGAGTGATTCCAAAAGACGCCGATATTTCAGATCGTAACGCATTAAGCCGCCCATGGGACTCGCTCTCTGAGAAAGAACAAAAGTGGTACGGCAAGAAAATGGCTGTCGCGATGGGCATGATGGAAATGCAGGACCAACAAGTCGGTCAGATAGTCGATTACCTGAAAGAAATCGGGGAATACGATAATACTTACATCATGTACCTAGCGGATAATGGCCCAGAAGCGGCGGATATTACCGGTGAAAATATCAGTGATTTGATCCGAACGTGGACTGCTCATCATTTCGATAATTCGACTGAAAACTTAGGTAAGGCGAACTCCAGTGTGTCACTTGGTCCTGAGTGGGCAAGCGCTTCAACCGGTGGCCTATCTTGGTACAAAGCTTACACAGCAGAGGGCGGTATCCGTGTGCCATTTATCGTTAAGCCAGCCAAAGCGCTTTTAGCCGCTGAAGATGCGTTGCAACCGGGAACTCAGACAGACGACTTATCCCAAGTGAAGGACATTGCAGCCACGATTCTTGAGATTGCAGAGGTCGATCATCCAGGAACCGAATATCAAGGTCGAGAAGTGGCGCCGATGAGTGGTGTGAGCTTGTTGCCTTACTTCAAAGGGGAAACGGCAGATGTGCACAGTGCCAACAATGCGATTCCATTTGAATTGTTTGGTAGCGGGATTTTGCTTAAAGGTGATTACAAGATCATCCGAATTTCTACGGGCATGGGTGGTGACAGTGAGTGGCACCTATACAACACCAAGAAAGATCCTGCAGAGCAACATGACTTGATAAATGAAATGCCAGATCTGTTCCTTGAAATGGTCGCTGAATATCAAGAATACGAAAAAGCGCAAAATATCGTCCCAGTTGACGAAACGTGGAACCCGTTTGAAAACGTGAAATAGAGGAAAAAAACCACTCGGCCAACCTAATGCCATCAAGCTTGGTTGGTCGATGAACACCGTGTAAAGGAATTACGAATTGTTTTAGCTAATACAATAACTTTTACATCGAGGCACTCTTCATGACGACATTATCGCTATCAAACTTGAGTTCAGTTCCGCAGTTCAATGGTAAAGCACACAGCAAACTTCAGGCGTTAGCAAAACCGATTGGGGCGGTGTGTAATATCAGTTGCACCTACTGTTATTATTTAGAAAAACAACAGCTGCTTGAATACCCAAAAGGCTCTCAATATACGATGGATGAAGTTCTGTTAGATCGTTATATCAAGCAGTACATAGAAGGGCAGAATACGCCTGAAATTATCTTTTCTTGGCACGCTGGAGAGCCTACCTTGTTGGGGATTGAGTACTTTCAAAAAGTCGTCGAGCTGCAGAAAAAATATTGTCCTAGCTACAGCAAGATTAGCAATGACCTTCAAACCAACGGCACGTTACTGAATGATGCTTGGTGTGAGTTCTTCAAAAAGAATGACTTTATCATTGGTGTGAGCATTGACGGCCCAGAGTACTTACACAATCACTACCGAGCCAACCGTGCAGGCAAGGGCACTTTTTCTCAAACCATCCTTGGAATCGGTTATTTAAAAAAACATAACGTTGAGTTTGCGACTTTAACCTGTGTGAACGATGTAACGGGTAAATACCCGTTAGAGGTCTATCGTTTTCTACGTGACGAAGTGGGGTCAAAGCAATTGCAGTTTATTCCTGTGGTCGATAAGCGTGAGGCTCATACCAACAATAAATGGTTGAGCAACCAACAAGCGATCATTCCCGTATCAGGCGAGGTTGAACCTTGGAGTGTCGATTCAGTGCAATGGGGAGAGTTTCTGTCGACGGTTTTTGATGAGTGGTTCGAACGCGATTTTGGACAAATATTAGTGCCGTACTTTGAAAATTTTGTCGGAGTATGGATGGGCAGAGAAAGCACCATGTGTACCTTGAGTGAGATCTGTGGAAAAGGGTTAGCAGTTGAACCTAATGGCGATGTGTATTCGTGCGATCATTACGTCTTTCCTGAGTTTCAGTTAGGTAATATTCATGAGAAGCCGCTATCGACGCTAGCGTTTTCGCCTGCTCAGCAAAATTTTGGATTCGCGAAGCAAAAGTCGTTGCCCAAACAGTGCCAAACTTGTGAGTTCAAATTTGCTTGTCATGGCGAGTGCCCTAAGAACCGAATTATCAACAGTCGTGATGGTGAGGCTGGGCTAAATTACCTGTGTAAAGGGTGGCTCAAATTCTTTCAACATATCGACCCAGTACTCAATGCTTTGCTTAAAGCCAATAACTTAGCGCCACGGATGGGATAATCGAATCGATCACGTGATAAGCTGAAGCCTAGGTAGAAAAAGAACAAGCCTGAAAAACAAAAAGGCTCGCTATATAAAGCGAGCCTTTTAGTGTGTAGGAGCGGGTTAATTTTTTGAACTCATCGCAAGCAATGTTTCTTCCATGGCATTGTTCAGAATCGAACGGTTGCGCTGCATCGCTGCCATTAGCGTAGAGCCCAGCCATAAGCCATAAAGCGTGCGAGATAGTGATTCAGGATCTACGATATTGAAATCACCCGCTTCATTGCCTTCTTCGAATAGCTTAGCCATACGTAGGATTATCTTTTCTGAACCCTCTGCCATGGTTGATTGTAACGAATTAGCTGTTCCTGCTACCTCTCCGGCTAGTTTTACCACAAGGCACTGAATATTGAAGTCTTCAGTCAACTTCGACGCGCACCAAAATTCGAAATAGGCTTTAACGCGATCACGACGAGAAAGCGACTCATCACTTAAAAAGTCATCTAGCTTAGCGAGATGCTCATCAAAGTAGTTAGTAAGAAGGATCTCACCAAAGTGTTCTTTGGATTTGAAGTAATGGTAAAAAGAACCCTTCGTGCCTTCCGCTTGGTTGATGATTTTCATCAGGCCAACACCAGCAAACCCGTGTTCATTAATAAGGCTAAACCCTGCATCGAGCATAGCTTGTCGCATGTCTTTCATTGTTCTTACTCTTTATGCTGAGAATGAGGAATAGTGTAACGAGCAACATACCAACCGTCCAGTCTAGTGCGTTAGGACGCGGTCAATAATTGACTCGTTCCGTCAAAGTAACATTTTCTCTTATTGGCACTTCTAAGCGACAAAACTTTTTTCAAGATAAGCACATCCTATAAATCGAAAATAACAACCTTAAAGGGCTTGTTTGGTGCCTTAAAATGGCTAAATCAGGGTGTTTTAGGTTACTGTTTTTGTTGGTTTTTAATTTGGTGTTTTCTTGAGATCGCAATGGTAGTCTTAGCTTAATTTCTTTAGGGGGCTAAATGGACACCAATAACAGCACTTATCATCAGCACAGTTTTGCTCAGCAAGATTTATCAGAGCTTACATTTACAGCCTGCACGTTTATCCGTTGTGATTTCAGGCGTTCGAACTTACGTGATGCAACGTTCATTAACTGTAAATTTATTGAGCAAGGCGATATTGAGGGATGCCACTTTGATATTGCCGACTTACGAGATGCAAGCTTCCAGAATTGCCAGTTGGCGATGGCGAATTTTAGTAACGCGAATTGCTATGGTATTGAGCTACGTGATTGCGATTTGAAAGGGGCGAACTTCACTCGCACTAATTTTGCTAACCAAGTCAGCAACCGAATGTATTTTTGTTCTGCTTATATTACAGGTTGTAACCTGTCATACGCGAATTTTGAACAAGCTTGTTTAGAGAAGTGTGAGTTATTTGAGAACCGTTGGATAGGTACTTACCTTGGTGGCGCGTCATTGAAAGAGTCTGATCTCAGCCGTGGTGTGTTCTCGGAAGACGTATGGGGGCAATTCAGTATGCAAGGTGCCAATTTATGCCATGCTGAATTAGAAGGGTTAGACCCAAGAAAAGTCGATACAACAGGCGTTAAAATTGTTGCGTGGCAGCAAGAGCAACTGCTTGAAAGTATGGGTATCGTAGTGATGCCAGATTGATCTTTTCTGTTTCTGAATACCCATAATATTCAACAAGCCATCACAAGTGATGTAGGACAAACTGAGAACAAGTCTGAACTCTTCGATCAGTCAAATTCGTCAGTTGAAAATTCTACGTGGTTATTGATATTTTTCATAAGCTTGAATGATCAATCTATGATTACGATTAGTGTAAGCTGGATTGGCTATAAATAAAGCCCAATGACTGAAAACGCCCAAAGCGAACAACTTTGGGCGTTTTTACATTTGATTCATTGTCCGTACTGCTGACACTTAAGGCCGTGATTAATGCATACCTGAACGCATTTTGTCGCTGAGTGCGAAGAAAACAAAAAGCACAATACATACCAAAGCGACACACAGCGACACTAAGATAGTTGTAGCGTCAGTCGACATTAACGGGGTAACGAGAGAAGCTAACGCTACTAACATAATCGTGATGTGAACAATTCGTCCGAGGATTGGATTTTTGTGACAGAATGAAGCCCAAAGGTAACGCATTTTTAACACCATTATAAAATTAGTGGGTTTATTCTATTTTCTTAATGAGTGTTTTGTAAATAAGTTTTCGTTACAGGTGACTGTAAATATGATCTCAGTCAGCTTAGTATAAAACTAGTTAAATAACAGTGGTTTATTGGTCTGTCTATGAAGAATTATCATTTAAATACCAACCATAATATTTCGTATTCTTTAGAATGGTAAGCCAAATGTTGCACCATTTTCAGTTTCTTGACTAAGGATCTCATTTATTGAACGTATGATTAAGAGCCCATTTGCTTATCAGTATTCAATGTAAAATAAATTCGAGTAAGCTCCTATCCAGTGGATCAAATTTTTCTATTTATCAGAAAGAGTTTTTCGATTTGAGAGCACGGTAATCTTGTCTACCATTCTGTTTGGTATACTCAATGCTTATTCGGAAAGGTGATGGAGATAATATGTCGAAAACCGCGAAGATCATTAATGAAGATAAACTAGTGAAAAAAGCAGTTGAGGTCGGTTTTAAAATGGCTAAATTGCAAGGTTTTGATTTGCCACATTCATCTCAACCAATAAAGGTCAAAGCGGTGTACTTGTTTCTTGTTGAAGTAAATCAGATCACGCCGTTACCAGAAAGTAAGCTTGATGGGGCAAACATTAAAAAGCGTCTGGCGCTATGGATACATAAAGCATTGCCTGACAATGATCCCTTGAAGTAAACCTTTTCCAAGCTGATATTTCTGGACTCGTTTCCTCTGAGTTCATTATTCATCGATATGTTAGATAAGAAACCTAGCGAGCTCTCGCTAGGTTTTTTTGTTTTTGAGGCCGATATTTTAATAGTGGATAGCGAGTCACTGCCATTCGAAGCGTTGTTATCTACTCGATAGAATGTTCAACACTGAGAGTGTTGGTGATTTATGCCGCTTGATTGGCAATCTGAGCACATAATTTACTAATGACTCTAACCTTCTTTTGACGCTTATTCGGTTAAAGACATTTTCTTAAGATCTCCACCGATCAAATACATTAGAACTCAAAGTATTATTTAATTCATGCTGACCGCTATTAAATGTGACACAGATCACTAATTTTTGTTTTTTAAAGTTAAGGTGTTGATCTTAGTAGGGGGTAAATGCTCATAATAAAAAGGAATTTAATTAGAGTTCAAAGGAATTTCTCGGTATGATTACATCAGCGCCTTGGGTGTTGTGTCCAGAAGTGATAGAAAAAACGAGTGAAGAATGGAGTTTTCGCGAGCCCAAAGCTTCAGATGGCAACGACATTTATCGACTGATTTCAGAATGTCCACCACTAGACACCAACTCGTCATATTGCAATTTTTTGCAATCCACTCACTTTAGTAAAACTTGTATTTTGGTTGAGAACAAAGGTGAGCTTGCGGGCTTTATCTCGAGTTATCAAAAACCGAGTGAGCCTAATGTTCTCTTTATTTGGCAAGTTGCAGTTGCCCCTCGATTTAGAGGTCACTCTTTAGCTTACAAGATGTTGAACAGCTTACTTCGTCGAGAGTGGCTGAAGAGTATAGAAGCTATTGAAACAACCATTACTAAGTCAAATCAAGCGTCTTGGGCACTCTTTAAAAAGCTAGACGCAAAAAATAGTAGCACTGGAAAAGTGACCACTTTCTTAGATGAAAATGTTCATTTTAAAGGGCTGCACGATACTGAGTATTTGTATCGAATACCCCTTAAATAATCATTAACTTATAGGAATCAAATAACGGCCTTATCATGGATATTTTTAAAAAGCAGGAATCTAACGTACGTTCATACTCGAATAGTTTTCCAGTCACTTTTGCTAAATCAAAAGGCTGCTGGCTTGAAACAAAACAAGGTGATCGTTACCTCGATTTTCTTGCTGGAGCAGGATCTCTCAATTACGGTCATAACAATCCAATACTTAAGCAAGCTTTACTTGAGTATATTGAAATGGATGGAATTACACATGGCTTGGATATGCATTCAGAAGCCAAAGCTGAATTCCTAGAAGCTCTTAGTCGCTTTATTTTGGAACCTCGAGCATTAGATTACAAAGTTCAATTTACCGGCCCGACAGGAACAAATGCGGTTGAGGCAGCGATTAAGTTGGCGAAAAAAGTAAAAAGTCGAAGCAGTATTGTTGCATTTACCAATGGTTTTCATGGTTGTACGGCGGGTGCATTGGCTGCTACAGGCAACCAACACCACAGGCAAGGTGCGGGCTCAAATCTCAACAACGTTACGCGTTTGCCATTTGAAGGTTACGCTGGAATCGATGGTTTAAAATTATTTGAAACGATGTTAACCGATAATTCCGCTGGTATGGATAAACCTGCTGCCGTTTTATTGGAAACGGTTCAGGGTGAAGGTGGGTTAAATGTCGCTTCAAATGAGTGGCTACAGAAGTTAAGCAAAATCTGTAAAGCCCACGATATCCTATTTATTGTGGATGATATTCAAGCCGGTTGTGGTCGAACAGGAACGTTTTTTAGCTTTGAACCTTCAGGTATAAAACCAGATATCGTTACGCTATCTAAGTCGATAAGTGGTTATGGCTTACCGATGGCTGTGGTTTTATTAAAGCCTGAACTAGACAAGTGGGAGCCGGGAGAACACAACGGCACCTTCCGTGGTAACAACCATGCGTTCATTACTGCTGCTAAAGCGTTAGAAATGTATTGGTCAAATGATGATTTTGAAAATCATATTCAACGTAGCTCAAGCATGGTCGATGATGTCATTCAACGCAATCTCAAGCGTTTCCCTGAGCTATTTGTTCAACGCAAGGGACGCGGAATGATGATTGGCATTGAATGTAAAGATGGGAACACAGCTGATGAGATTGCAAAAGTGTGTTTTGACAAGGGCATGGTAATTGAGACCGCAGGTCCAAACGATGAAATCTTGAAGTTCTTTTGTCCATTAACCATTTCAGAATCGGAATTGATGCAAGGTTTAACTATTTTCGAAGACTCAGTTGAAGTGGTAGCAACCAAGCATTTCAAGAAAGCATCGTAATAGGGAGAGTAAAATGATTGTTAGAACACTTGATGAATGTCGTAATAGTGAAAGACGTATTGTATCGGATAACTGGGAAAGCACTCGCATGTTATTGAAAGATGACAATATGGGATTTTCTTTTCATATCACAACAATTTACGAAGCGACAGAAACACATATCCATTACCAAAACCACTTGGAGTCTGTGTTTTGTATGAGTGGTGAAGGGGAGATTGAAGTCGTTGGTGGTAAAACTTACCCAATCAAACCCGGTACGTTGTACATCCTAGATAAGAATGATGAGCATTATTTACGCGCATATAAAAACAAAGAAATGACAATGGCTTGTGTGTTTAACCCACCAATTACTGGCGCTGAAGTACACGATGAAAACGGCGTTTATCCACTCGTTGATTAACCCATATATTCAGGGGTGATATCTCACCCCGCTCCCTATTATTTAGTCTTTAATCTCTTCAAGAACAAAAGGTCTTTTATGACATTTACCGTAGAAAAAATCGGCGGTACATCAATGACAGCATTTGATGCTGTGCTCGACAATATTATTCTCCGCCCTCAAAATCCTTATAACCGAATCTTTGTTGTGTCCGCTTACAGCGGTATGACGGATGCATTGTTGGAATGTAAAAAAACAGGTAAGCCTGGTGTCTATCAATTGATAGCGATGCGTGACGATTCGTGGAAGGATGCTCTATCTTATATTGAACGCCGCATGCTATTGACCAATGAGCATATTTTTGCGGATCCAATGAATCGTATGAGAGCAGATAAGTTCATCCGGTCTCGTATTTCAGAAGCCAAAAACTGTATTACTAACATTCTTGAAACGTGCCAATACGGACAGTTTTCACTGAGACATTATTTACCACAGATTAGAGAGTTTCTTTCTTCAATTGGAGAGTCACATAGTGCATACAACACGGCTCTTAAATTAAAAAACATTGGTATAAATTCGACCTTTGTTGACCTTTCTGGTTGGGACAACAAAACCCCTCAAAGTTTGGACGATACGATTAGAGAGGCTTTCTCTGACATTGATGTTACTGAGGAGCTTCCCATAGTAACTGGTTATGCGTATTGCAAAGAAGGTTTGATGCATACTTATGATCGTGGTTACAGTGAGATGACGTTTAGTCGTATCGCTACTATTACTGAGGCATCATTGGCGATCATCCATAAGGAGTATCACTTTAGTTCGGCTGACCCAAAAGTCGTTGGTGTAGGTTCGGTTAAACCGATTGGGGCAACTAATTATGATGTTGCCGATCAACTGGCTAACCTTGGTATGGAAGCTATTCACTCTAATGCGGCTGCTGGGTTACGAGAAAGTGGCATAGAACTGCAAATCAAAAACACCTTCGAGCCAGAACATGAGGGAACACTGATTTCTTCTGATTACCGACCAGACACGAATCACATTGAGATCATTGCCGGAAAACAGAAGGTATATGCGTTACATGTTTTTGACCAGGGAATGGTCGGTAAGGCGGACAATGTTAGTTATGAGTTAATGGAGATTATCGCAGATGCTAGAGTGAACCTTATTGGTAAAGAGATGAACGCCAATTCTATTACCTATTATCTAGGTGGTAGCACCGAGAGTTTAAACAAGGTGTCTTATAAGGCTGAGAAACGTTACCCTCAGGCATCTATTTCAGGTCGAATGGTCGCTATAATCTCAGCGATCGGTTCTCAAATTGATACCAATAAAACGCTCGCTAATGGTGTATTGGCTTTGATGAACCATAGTGTTACGCCTATTGCATTACATTCGTCTATGAGAAACGTAAATGTGCAATTTGTTGTGAGTGATGACAAGTATCAACAAGCGATTTGCGCGTTGCATGAAGAATTCTTTGACCAAGATAAAAGAACCGAGACATCGGTGAATGCAGCATAAAATTTAACAGTGGAGGGCTCACCCTCCACTGTTAAATTTTCATGGAAAAGCAAAACATCAACTGCAAATTAGCGATCGCCTGTATCTATTTTGATCACACAGATGCGGTAAACGTTACTTGATTTTCGTGTTGATACTGTACTTTCTTGAATTAATCGGTGATTTATTAAGTATTCGGTTATCGGCTATTTCACCTTTCACCTTTCACATAGCAACATCAGATATGAGTATTACTACTCTTGATACTTATCGAGCTTGTTATAAAGCGTTTTGATGCTGATTCCCAAGTCTTGTGCTGTTTCCTTTTTGTTGCCTTCATTTTCTTCGAGCGTATTGATAATCGCCGCTTTCTCAATCTTCTCGAGAGAAACACCCGCCGGAACCATATCCTCAACGGTAGTCCCTGTTTCTAAAGGAGGAGTATCAAAAATTAGGTGTTCATCTTTAATCGTCTCATCTGCCAATATAAAAGCTCTTTCAATACAGTGTTTTAATTCCCTGACATTCCCTGGCCATGCATGGGCTGATATTTTTTGAAGCGCTGATGTGAAAATGGTCTTCGCAGTGGTTTCATTTGCGTTGCGATGAGCAATAAAATGTTTTGCTAAGCCGACGATGTCGTCGCCTCTTTCACGCAATGGAGGGACATGTATGGGGAAGTGAGCCAACCTGAAATAGAGATCCTCTCTCAAAAACTGTTCTTCAATAGCGACTTGTGGATCTCGGTTTGTCGCTGCAATGACTCGAGTATTAGCGATACTCGTTGCATTACTGCCTACAGGGCGATATTCACCTGTTTCTAAAACTCGTAGTAATTTGACCTGGTGTTCAAGTGGCATTTCGGTGATTTCGTCGAGAAACAATGTGCCACCTTCTGCTTGCCTAAACACCCCTTGGTGTGTGCGATTCGCCCCTGTAAAAGCGCCTTTTTCATGACCAAATAATTCACTATCAACTAACTCAGGGCTGATAGCACCGCAGTTGATCGCAATAAAAGGTTGGTTTTTACGATCACTGGCAAGGTGAATCGTTTGTGCGACTAATTCTTTACCTGCCCCACTTTCGCCGACAATCAAAACATTGGTGTCAGTCTTCGCGACTCTTCTTAAAGTTCGATACAGCTTATGCATGGGCTTAGAAGAACCGACTAACATACCGAACTGGTCTAAATCGCTGGTGGACACTTTACGCCCTTCTTCCTGCTTCTGGAGGAAGTATTGACTGAAGTCTGCAAGGGTATCTTCCAATATTTGCATGTCGACGGGCTTTCTATAATGGAAGATTGCGCCATGGTTCATCATCATGTCTAAATTTTTGTTTGGCGTACCTGTACTGATAATAATCAAGTCCATTTCGTCCAATCCTGTTGCACTCGATAAGGACTTAAAATCATCGTTAGTAAATCGAGAGACTTCAACAATAGCAGTATCTGGTTGCAGTTGTTGTAGCTTGTCAATCCAATGAACATCCATAGTACTTTGAATTATTTCAAAGCTTGATAATTCATCTAGAGAGTTTATTTTAGACCGCAATAATTCATCTTTTAACTCTATAAACAGTGTCGGTAATGACATGATTTAACTCTCTTTTTGTACGACAGAAAACGACCTTGATAATAACATGATGTCCTTCAAATACGAATCTATCATTTACTATACGCCACCTTTTAAATGTAGTTACAATATTACTGATAGTAGAAGTGGCTAATTAATAGTATTGATATTAATTATTCTAGGATCTCCATTGATGATAATTTTTACAAAATACTCGTGTAATTAATACACCTCCGATTATTTTACCAATGGTAAATTTTCAAAATTAAAGTGTAAATCCTTTATTTTCAGTCAGTTAAAAAGTTGGCATGCTGGTTGCTATTGTACAAGTGTCAGTTAACTAGAGGAGATAATTAATGAGAAATACTGCAAGTAAAATATTATTAGCTACTTTGATTGCAACTTCTTCATCAACTGTTTTTGCTAATAGCATGTGGGAAAAAGAAACTTTCGATGCGTGGATTGATGGAAAAGCAGAAACGACTTTATTACTGAATACTAATTTAAACTCATTTGACATCAACACCTACGTTAAAAATCGAGTGGTTACTTTAACTGGCTCGGTTAAAAATGAAACAGAGAAAGATTTGGCAGAAGAGTTAGTGCTAAGCCTAGATGACGTTAAGTCTGTAAAAAACGAACTTACAGTGATTGATGAAGACAAAGAAAAAACACCCGCAGCCGTACAAGCTTTGACTGATGCTCACATAAAGACACTGGTAATCACTCGTTTATTAATGAATACCAATGTTAGTGGTAGCGATATTCAAGTTAAAACCGAAAACAGTGTGGTTATCTTGAAAGGTTCAGTTTCATCAAGCAGTGAACACGACTTAGCTTTATCTATAGCAAATAATACCCCGAATGTAGAGAAAGTGGTGGATAAATTAAATATTATTTAACCTCTCTACAATTGGTAATTTATTAAAAATTGGGGAATAACGATGATTCGCTGGTCGCTAATATTTTTTATTGTCGCAATTATTGCCGCCCTATTGGGATTTAGTGGTATCGCTGGGGCTGCTGCGACAGTAGCAAAGATCATATTTTATATATTTGCAATATCACTACTGGTTTCAGTGGTAATTATGTTGCTGAATAAAAACAAACATTAGGAGTTTATATGAACATCAAATCGAACGCTTACCGTTTTTTAACTATTGTGGGTATTACATTTGCACTTGCGGCATGTAGTGATGAAGGTCCGATGGAACAAGCCGGGGAAAATGTAGATGAGGCTGTAGAGGATACTCAAAACGCAATAGAAGATAGCTGTGAAAATATTAAAGAGCATTTAGATGCGAAAGATGAAGATTGCTAGAACTGTCATCTAGAGTGCAATGAGATGCCAAAATCCTCATAAAAGTAAACCAATGAAGTAGGAATTAGACATGAAAAATATATTTGATGTGCTCAAAGACAGTCATGAAAAGCAACGACTTTTGATGGATGCGTTACTCCAAACTTCGGGAGACACACAAGCTAGGCAAGAACTCTATGTTAACCTTAAGAATGAGTTAACCAAGCATGCGATTGCAGAAGAGCGCCATTTTTATGCACCTTTGATCGAGAGTGATCAATCCATTGACATGACTAGACATGGAATCGCTGAACATCATGGAATCGACAAAATACTCGCTCAACTCGATGATACAGAGATGTCTTCACCAGCTTGGCTTGTTTTAATGAAAACATTAAAAGATAAGGTTGAACATCATTTAGAAGAAGAAGAGCAGCGTTTTTTTCAAACCGCAGGTCGAGTCTTAGATACTGAACAAAAAGAAACATTAGCTCGTAAATATGAAAAAGAGGTTGCTTGAATCACGAAGTAATCAAATTCTTTAAATAAGTATAAAACTGCTTTGTTATCAAGCTAAGGGCTCATTCTTGAGCCCTTCTTTTATTTAATTTAGAGATAGATAAATTTACGGATAAATATATTTAAATTCACGGATAAATTAAGGCGTAACATGTTTATTATTAAATATTATATGCTTCTTGCTATAGCTTGTTTTTTTGCTGCTGCTCTTATACCACAGCTAATAATCCGTGGTGTTTTTGCCTGGTGTAGTTTGTCGATGTTCATCGTTAGTGTTGCCTACATCTTCGATATGCCGTCAATATTTAGGAAGACTAGCGATGGGAAAATAGTGTGGTGGATTAGATGGATCTTCATTCCATTCTTCTTAGGTGTTCGACTGTACAATGCATGGGCAATTAAAAGAGATAAAGTTGAACCAATACAGAAGGTTGGAAAAGGTTTATATGTATCTCGTCGTTTGTTCCCTTCAGATTTATCGTTCTTAGAATCTCAAAACATCCATTGTATTGTAGATGTTACAGCTGAGTTTTCTGGTTTAGAAAGTGCAATGACCGGTGATCAATTTCGCTATTTAAACACCCCGGTTCTTGATCATAAAGTCCCTAAAATGCATAAGCTTAAACATGCTATAAATTGGATCGATACCCAAATCAATCAATCTAGATCGGTTGTTGTGCATTGTGCTCTCGGTCGAGGACGTTCTGTCTTTGTCGTAGCTGCCTATCTTTTAGCAAAAAATCCGTCACTTACTGTAGAGCAGGTCTTGAAAAGTATTAACGACGTGCGAAGTACAGCCCAATTGAACCATCTACAACTGAAAACACTTCAAGCAATCAGTGATAAAGGTTTGCTCACTCTTGGCCATAAAGCTTGCCTTATTGCCAACCCTGTTGCAGGTGGTGGTAAATGGTTGGCGAATGAACAACAGGTTATTCGTGAACTTACGAGAAAGTACAGTTTAGATATTTTTCTTACTAGCCAAGAAGTATCAGCAGAAATATTAGCTAAGCAGGCCAAAGACCGGAATACTGCGCATATTATCGTTGCAGGTGGCGATGGGACGGTTAGTGAAGTCGCAAGGCAAGTTAGGAAGACTGATACACAACTCGGGATTATACCTTTGGGTACCGCGAACGCTCTATGTCATATGCTTTATGGATTGACCTCGAAAATATCGCCTGTTGAAAAAGCGTGTGAGGCTATTTTATCTGGCAACTCAAAAAGAATCGATCTGGCGTTCTGTAATCAACAACCAATATTACTGCTTCTTGGTATTGGGTTTGAAGAACAGATGATCGATTACGCACATCGAGAACAAAAAAATGAAAAAGGGCAATTCGCGTATTTGACTGGGTTCTTCAATGCAGTAATCACCGACGATAATCAACATTTTCAAATTTCAATCGATGACCAACCATCACAAAGTATGAAACTACAAAGTTTGGTCGTGGCGAACTCTTCCCCTTTTAGTACTGTGCTTGCTCAAGGGGGACAGCCTCCTAGGCCGGATGATGGGAAGCTGCATATTACCTATTTGGAAAACACAAATTCACTTAGTAAACGAGCTATCGCTCTATCTGATCTGTTGTTATCGAGTCTCGGAGCGAAAGAACAGGCTAGTTACTTTACTTATGCTTCGGCACAGCTCGTTAAAATTGATTCTGACCGACCTATTTCATACGTGATTGATGGAGAGACGTATTCGGCTGATTCACTGGAGATAAGTATTGATAAGCAAGCCTTAACGGTTTGTATTCCATGAATGTATTGAATAATCCACATATTGAATAAGAAGGAGACACCATGGAAATGAATCTCTCTTTTAACTTAGAGAAGTTTCAGCATCTGATAGAGGGTAAGTTAGAGCATTGGTTAGTTGAAGCAATTAAACTTATCCCTAACCTGATTGTTGCTTTTGTTACGTTTCTTATTTTTATCTTTGTTGCCAACATAAGCGGCAAGTTGTTTAAAAGATTGAGCAATAGAGTTGTCGACTCTCAAGAAGTCATTAACTTACTGGCTTCTATTGTTAAGGTTACCATTGTTACTATTGGATTTTTTGTCGCGTTAGATTTTGTTGGGCTCCAAGGTACGGTTACATCGTTGCTTGCCGGTGCCGGTATTCTAGGTTTAGCTATCGGTTTTGCTTTTCAAGATATGACTGAGAACCTCATTTCAGGTATTACAATGAGTATTCGTAAACCTTTTAAAATTGGCGATGTTGTTGGTTCCAACGATGTCATGGGTACCATAGTCAAAATAAACTTACGAAATACGCTGGTTGAAACGTTCTCTGGTCAACACGTCATGATTCCCAATAAGATGGTTTTCCGAAATATTTTGACGAACTACAGTCGAAAAGGACGAAGAAGGGTCGAGATCCCTGTGGGGATTTCCTACTCAGACTGTCCCAAAAGAGCCGCTGAGGTGATAACCAAAGCGATAAACCAAAAGTCTTATGTTAGTCGGAAAGAAGATACGACGGTTTACGCTTCAAGCTTTTCTGATAGTAGCGTTAACTTATTGGTTTGGTTTTGGATTGAGTACCCAGGAGGTTTTGGTTATATGGACGCAAAGCACGACGGTATTATAGCGGTTAAAGAGTCATTATCAGAGGCTGGAATGACAATACCGTTTCCGATTAGAACACTTGATTTTGATCCCAAAGGCGGTAAAAGTCTGTCTAGAATGATGACTGGGGCTGTCGATGACGCTTCCTAGAATAACATAGCGGTCCCTCTCGTAAAAAAGCGTCAAGGCAATATGCCTCGACGCTTTTTATTTTGAGTGATGTCAGAATTAGATCAGAATTAAACCTAGATTATTCCCACTGTTTAATGATTGTGTTGTAGGCTTTGATTCTCTTCTCAAGTTAATTAATCGTATCTATTTTAGATGGGTTATATCTGTTACAAATGCTTTGCTATCTCATCATTTTCAACTTGCAACGCCGCAACCCAATAGGAGAAAAAAGCAGACATATGTTGATTGTTAAACTTTCTAATAGTGTTTTTGAGGTAAGAAATTAGGCTTAAATTACTCTGGTACATATCGTTATAACTAACAATTAACGCAGGGGGCTGACTCAATATGTCATTGTCATTAACTTCATTGTTAATGCAGAACTTGGTGTTTACTTCGTTTATTAATGAACGTTCAACTTTTATAAATCGATTTGCAGCTCTTGCAATGTTCCCATGTGCTTTCTGTTCAATTAGGTCAACACATGAGAAGTAGTGATCTTTCAATGTACATAGTATTTTTTCTATGCCTTTATAGTGAATTACCTCAAGGGGATCATTGTCCTTTTTAAACAACATATCATTACTCCTTTTTATCTCAGTAGTATTTATAATTTCAGTTGATTTATAATAATTAAAATAAGCCTTTTCTTTGATTCTGATTTCCAACCATCATTCGCTAATAACTAATTATGACGCATGTTGTGTATTTGGTCTCGACATGATTCCATTTCATTTTTTACCACTTTTAATCTTCTTCTCCCTTCTAAATCAGGGTTAGTTTCTAGCAGTGATTCAATGTCGGAAATGATCTTTGTCTCGACACCTTCTAGGTGCTTTAAATAGAGCTCTTGATTGTTTTTACCTTTTGTATCTTCCGCTTCAATACAGCGCTCTCTGGCATTTATCGTATAACTAGCGGGTATCTGTTCTTGATGTATTTTTGAGTAGTAAGTTAAAGATTGTAACTTTAACTCTGCACATTTCTTTACCGTGTAGATATCAAAAAGATTTTTTGCCATCTTTTCACTTCTTATGTTGGATATCGCTTTTTCGTAAATAATATTTCCACTTTTTATCAGGTTAACAATAGATAATATACTTTGGTTTCTCATGAATCCTCATTTGGTTCTAAGCTGTATTTGGTTTATTGCATTTTTTATGCCAATTAATAACCCTATATTCAGCTTGTTTCGTCTAAGGTTTTACTTTGCTTTTGTAAAAAATACATTAATAGATGTTTTCTAGTGAAATTATTACATTGATTAATGCCATTTATTAATGATATGGGAGCTTATCTTCAATTATTCTGGTACTTGTGAAAGTTGGCACGATGCTAGCATTGATTATTAAAGTAGCTAGAGATTAATAGTATTAATATTATTCTCTGGCTTATGATAATCAAATAAGGAGAAAACTTATGCCAAAGTCAAACGCTAAAAATTCAGAAGCCAAACAACAAATTGAAGAAACTTATGAAAAAGCTGAAGAGGCCGCAGTAGAAGTTATCGAAAATGTGAAAGAGGCGGTCCATGAAACTCTCGAGGCCAGCTCTGAAAGTGTGAAGAACACGTCTGAGAAAGCGGAAAACATCATTAAAGAGCGTCCATTATTGAGTGTTGGCTGTGCGTTTCTCGCTGGTTGGGCTGTCTCGAAGTTAATCAAATAGCCATATATCAACATCGCAATTGAGAGAGCACCGTTATGCAGGTAAATAGTCAAAATGATCCAGTAAACTCTGCCAATGATAAATCGAGCGATCGTAAGGTGGATGATCTTAAACGTTCTGCTTCTGAGTTAAATGGATTGTGGAAAGACTTAGCTATATTACAGACACATACCCAGCAATGGTCTCAATCGACCTTAGAGCTTTTCTTATTGGAGTTTCGCAATAGTGTTGATGCATTTAAAAAGCGTCTTGTGTTTCAGCTCCTCTTTGTTGCGTTGTTACCGCTGTTTCTTTTTAGTATCGCCGTCGGTGCTGGAGTAGTGATCTACTACTTCACTTTGAATCTGTTAGCGGGTTACGGCGCGTTTATATTCACACTCGGTTTGATTCTAATATGCTTGGTACTTCGTTCTAGTTACTTAAAGCAATTTATAGGTTTTGAATGTACGAAAGAGCAATTGAAGGAGGGGTTACATGTCAGCACTCAAGAATCGACAAAGACAGATTCAAATGAAAAGACTTGAGGGGAGAAGTAGAGCTCGTCAAGTTGCACTTTGTATGGGACTTATTCGTCACAAAGGAAAAGAGTTTGTTCACAAGCACCCCTTGTATGCTCTTGGCATCACAGGCCTTGGTGTTGTAATTTTGAATCGAACTCATCGTTTTAAATCGTCTGTTTTTGGTTATAAACAGCTATCGCTAATACTTAATTTACTTAAGTAACCATCATTTTTAATTCAAGTTAGTGTTGGCTGACGGTATCGAGTGCCTGATTCAAATTGACGAAGCCTCAAAAACAAGACCTCCTACTCATAGGAATAAAATGACATCAAAAAAATACAGTATTCTTAGACAACGAAGTGTGTTGCAAACTAGTTTTATGCTCCTTGCTGTTCTCATGATGTCTATTTTTACATTACATATCGCCAAGCCATTTTTGTTGCCAATCATCTTTGGTGCTTTTATTTCTTTGCTATGTAGCCCTCTAGTTAACTACCTTACTCGCTTCGGTATCCCTCGAGTCATTAACGTAATGGCTGTACTTATTGGTTTTATTGGCTTTGTTGTGATTAGTTTGAATATGTTGAGTGAGCCCGCTCAGCAATGGTGGTCAAAATTACCAATGTTGGTTGAGAATGTATCTAATGAAGTGAGTGAGGTTACTCAAAACAGTCGCTTAACTGACGCCACCGGGTTCTCCATGAGTAGTACTGTTACCAATGATGGGCTTACCAATAACACGGCTTTTTCCATTATAGAATCAGTGCTTACGACAACACCAACCATTGTTACTCAGTTGTTGGTTGCGTTTCTTATGGCGTATTTCATGATGAATTACGGTCGAAAAATTTATTCTCAAAGCTTATCTCTTTTTGAATGCTTTTCAGATAAGCGTAGGGCTGTTGAATTGGTTAAAGTTGTTCAAAAGGATTTGTCTCGTTACATAGGCGCCATCACCATCATTAATGTTTGCTTAGGACTCACTGTTGGCTTTGCTTTTTATATGATGGGATTGCAAGACCCTTTCCTTTGGGGCGCTTTTGCAGGCTTAATGAATTTTATCCCCTATCTTGGCCCGATGGTTTCAGTTACGTGCTTTGCTTTAGTCTCTTTTATACAGTTTGAGTCGTTTAGCTACGCATTGACGGTCGCTGCGATCTTCCTGGCGATTAATTTGATAGAAAGCCAATTGGTTACTCCTACATTACTGGGGAAAAGGTTTAGTCTCAATCCGCTGATTTTATTTGTATGGCTTGTATTTTGGGGTTGGCTATGGGGCTCTATGGGAATGTTAGTAGGGGTCCCATTACTTGTCTGTGTGAATGTATTTTTTGAACAGTTAAGACATCCAAGGTTGAATGCTCATAAAGGTCAGTAGAGCAGAAGTAAGCCTTGATAACCACTCAGCGTCACTTCTTTCACATAGTCTCCAATGTTGCCATTTGTATCGACCGGCCTCATGGGTTTTTTTAATGGAATATTGAGTTTAGGCGCTGAATAGAAGTCTGGATTTTTGCCGTAGAAATCGGTGCGGAAGAGTACGCGACCATGCTCAAACTCACGTGCGACCACCATTTCTTGTGGGCCGCCTTCCACTGCGTTTTCATCTGTTCGATAAGCGAAATAGGTATAGGTTGGTAACAGTCGAACCATACCGTTTGGCAGCGCTGGGTGCATGATGTGGTTGTTAGTTGAATCGCCAATTATGGTGTAGTCGTTGGGGGTAGGGTTTAAGGTCGATATCATCAAAGGAATCGGTTTCAAATGAGTAGGAATCTGGTTAGTTGGATTGCCGAGTTCTATCTTAAGTAACTCCGTTGGTTGGTAGGCGATATTTTTTGGTACACCACTTTTCCAATAATTATCTTTAGTTGTGTTACCACTTCCATACACATAACTGCCACTCCATTGATTAAAATAGCTATGTGTCGGTTGAGCGTTGAGGTAATAGATTACGAGGTTAGAATATTGATCTTGTTGCCAATTGTCCTGATTGTTACCTAGGAACTGAACTCGTCCAAAGCGAGTGGTGGCCTGAAATATAACGTTAGAGCCAGCATAGGCAAGTGCTGAGTTATCCCAAAACTTAGACAACCCGTTAAAGCCGCTAAAACCGGTAGAGGGGAATAAGTATTGCTCCCGAAAGTATAGGTCTCCAGCTTTAATCAAGTGTGCCTGTCCATTTCGACCATAAAGGTTTGCTGTTCCAATGTTGAGACCTATTGAGGGTCTATCTTGGTTAATCTGCAGACCATTCAGAAAAGCAGAGAATTGCTCTTTGTAGACATTGTCAGCCTCGACAGATCCTACGATAAACCCAAGCTCACAGACGGTTCCTCCGGAATAAACCTCAAATTGATTGCGGCCAATGAGTTTATTGGTATCGTCGTTGTAGGCCCCAGCCAGCCCTTGTTCCTCCCAGGTTTTGGAATAGTAATTTTGTAGAATCATTAACAGGTTTGGATTGGCCAAATTGGTCAGCGCCCATGATGAGTTTTGGTTCCACATTCGCCCGAATGGGATCACGCGAGATTCCCAACGAAAGCGAGCCGTGGCTGATTTGTTGTTCCTGTTTTCATATTCATAAGGGGATAAATAGTTGTCTTGATTGAGATCCGCCGATTGGTCAAAACCACGAACCTTTCGCCATTGCTTTGTTTCGTTGTGAGATCTTGAATTCGTATTTGTGATCTGAGATAGAAGGTCTTTGGCAGCGATTTTTTGGAAGCTGTCTTTCAATTGAACTCGATTCAAGCGAGGTCGGATATCACTTGAGTTGCCTTGCCAACGGATTCTGACAACGTATAAACGGCCGCCATCTCTCACCAATGTAGAACCAAAATATTGCCCACCACCGTAACTCTGGCCGCTGCTATCATGAGTTGTTGCTCTGACCCAATCAGAGGGCACTCGCCAGCTTACCGCTTGGCTTTGAGTCATATTGTGTGTGTGATCATTAGTTATTTCTAAGTGAGCCCATGCCGTAGATTGGCCTAGATCATTCATCGATATGGGGTATTCAATATGGAATTCTCCGCCTTGCGCAAAGCGCGAAAATTCGAATGTTAAGCTATCGAATTTCTCCGAATGGTAAATGTAGAGTGCGCCCCCTTTGTCGAAATGTTCAAATACATCTGCATTCCAAGGCGGCTGCTGATAAAGTGCATAACCCGCATGCTTTTCGTTTTCGGTATAGCCAATGATCATAGGCTTACGGTTTAATAGCGTATTGTCACCGTGTGTAGTATCGAGTTCAGCTAGAATGGTGTCTTCTGCAAAGTGTAGAAAAAAATCTTCGTAATCTATCCCGTTTTTCTCTGCCGTGTTTCTAATTTCGTTTTCCAACTCTCCTGAATTCAGCTCTAACTTTTGGTTGTACATATAGCCGATAGTTTTAACTTTTTCGTTATCACGTTTATTGCCGAAAGCGCCAAACACTAAGTCACTATTATCGATCTCCCAATCAACCACGTTGTCTGCTGATACAGCAGAGCCTTGCAGGTTAATCCCTTGTTCATGCTGGCCTGGTAATACGATCGCATAGCCAGCGTAGCTAGAGTTACATATGAAAATAGAGCAGAAGGTCGCTGTGGAGAGCAACAAAGCTTGGTGTTTTGTCATTGGCTTTCCCAATCATGGTGACGTTGGAGCTACATCTGTTCGAAAAAATTATCATGAGTTTATTTCTATCTAAGTGTAGCTAAATTACGAATTTTGATAGGGGGGAAGGGCATTATCATCATTAAACAATCATATAGAAGAAAAGCCACAGCGTTCGCTGTGGCTTTGTTTGCTCCGAGAGCAGTTAGCTATCGTCTTTGCTCAGTATTCAAATGTCGAATCAACTTGGCTGGCGTGCCTCCGTATAAGCAGTCTGGTGGCACATCACTATTGACCACAGAGTTCGCTGCGATAACAGAGCGAGCACCAATCGTCACGCCTTGGTTAATCACCGAGTTTCCGCCAATCCAGACATCATCTTCGACTGTAATAGGTAGACAAAACGTTTCCCACTTACGGCGACTGAGGTGATCCAATGAGTGAGAGGCTGTGTAAAATTGAGCACTTGGCCCCACCAATACATTGTTACCAATTCTGATATTGGCGCCGTCAAGCATGACAACATTCATGTTGATAAAGGTGTTGTCACCGATCTCAATGGTTTTACCAAACTCGCAATGAAAAGGAGGTCGGACAACGCTGCTGCCTACTTTCCCAAATAGATTAGCTTGAAGGCTTGGCTGCTGAGTATCGTCTGAACATTGATTGAAGTCTGACAGAGCCTTGCTCGCGTGAGTGCGCATGTGGTCTATCTCATGGTCTGCGCCATCAAAAATTTCACCGGATAGCATTTTTTGGAGTTCTGTTTTCATTGTTTGCATCTCACTAGTCAACATGGGTATTAGAATACGGAGATACAGACATAAAAAAAGAGAAAAGCCTAAGCCTTTCTCTTCCTGTTTTGTGCCTTTAAGCACTAATGCTAAGTGAGCCCAGCTATTCAGCAAAAGGCGCGCTTTGTTAAATTAGATTTGCTTAACGAAACCCATTAGGTGTTGTTTCACTTCGTCTGAAGCAAAAGCGCTCTCCACAGAGTATTTGTAGATCTCTGCGTAGTCTTCTTTTGTTAGACCGAAAGTTTCACACACACGCTTCACTTCGTTGGTCATAGTGGTGTTCGACACAGTGCGGTTATCTGTGTTGATAGTGACAACGATGCCGTCTTTCTTGAATTCAGCAATTGGGTGGTCGCTAAATTTGTGAATACATTTGGTTTGAACGTTACTTGTTGGGCAAGTTTCAAGCGCAACCTGCTTCTCTTTAACGATGTTGTATGCGTCTTCGTTTCCTTGGATGTGAACACCGTGGCCGATACGCTCAGCATCAAGCATTGTCACTGCATCGTAAACGTTTTGACCATGCCATTGCTCACCAGCGTGCACGGTAATACGGTACCCTTTATCAAGAGCGTATTGCGTGTATTCTGGGAATTCAGCACAGAAGCCTGGCTTTTCACCGCCAGCGATATCAAACGCCACTACACCTTTACCTAGGTAAGGGTGGCCTGCGTCGATTACGTCTTTGATAGAGTCTTTAGGGAACATACGAAGTACAGACATGATGTAGTTGCCCTTGATGTCGTATTTCTCTTCAGCACGCTTCATGCCTTTAACTGCACTAGCGATGATTGCATCGAGAGATAGACCTTTGTTTACGTGCAGAATCGGTGCAAAACGAACTTCTAGGTACTTAACGTTTTCTAGTGCAGCGTCTTCGTAAAGCTCAAAAGAGATACGTTCAATTGCTTCTTCAGTCTGCATTACTTGCAATGGTAGGCTGAAACAAGCTAGATACTCATCTAGGTTTTTGCAATCTTCTGGCACCGTTAGAGATTGAACAACCGCGTCGCGATCTTCAGGTAGTTCGATATTGTACTGTTTTGCTAGGTCAATAATCGTATCTGGGCGAACACTTCCGTCTAGGTGGCAGTGCAAATCAATCTTTGGTAGTGCTAGAAAATCCATGAGTAATCCTTAATTCTATTATTATTTGAGCGTGTTAACTCACATACACTAAATTTACCAAGACAATGATATGATTTAAAGTGACAAATAATCATCATTAACCTGAATTTAGGGAATATCATGGTAGATGTTAAAAGCTTACTTAAATGCGATATGAATTTGCTGCTTTGCTTACATGTTCTGATTGAAGAGCGCAGTGTGAGTAAAACGGCAGAGCGACTCTTTTTAAGTCAGTCTGCGGTAAGTAAACAGCTCACCAAGCTCAGAGCTTTGTTTGATGATCCTCTTTTTGAACGCGAGTCAAAAGGTCTGTTTCCAACCCCGAAAGCGACTTCTCTTGCGCCTAAGATTCATCAAATTCTTTTGCAAGTTGAGCAGCTAACTGTACCGGATATTTTCGAGCCAAAAGACAGTGAACGGACTTTTAATATCGATCTTGTCGAAACTGCTTATACCGCAATTTACCCTAAATTCATGCCTAACGCGCTGTCAGATGCGCCGAATATTACGGTAAACAGCACGACTTGGAGTAGCGAAACCTTTAAGCGCTTATTAAAGCGTGAGGTCGATTTTGGGATTGGGATTTTTGAGCTCGATGAAAGGGCGAGTACCCATATTCAAAATATCCCTGCCGAGCTAAACCATGTCGAATTGCTGCAAGATTACTCTGTATGTTTGATGCGAAATGATCATCCAGTGCTTCAAGAAGAGTGGAACCTGCAAGCCTTCCTTAAATATCGTCATATTCAGTTAGTGACCGGTGGTGTTGGCGACTGGCTGCTACTTGAAATTTTGCAAGCCAAACAGCTCCAAATCAATAAAGCCGCCAACGTGTCGGACATCACCAGCGCAGTAAAACTGTGTAAACAAAGCGATTTACTGATGTGTTATCCGTACAACTCGGTTCGTGACTATATTGAGAGTGGTGAGTTGGTGATGAAGCCGATTCCTATTGAGTTAGTTCCCGGTGGCTTGTTTCTGCTTTGGCACCGTTACTTTGACTCTGAACCAAGTCACAAATGGCTTCGAGACCTGATAGTCAATAAGACCCAAGATACCCAGATGTGAATCATTAACTCGAACACTCAAAGAAATGAAATATTTTTCGTTTTTATTCGTCTTTCTAGAATGGGCATCGTCTTAGTAGAGTGCTTAATCTGAGTTAATAGTGAGAAACCAAAATGAATCCAATGCTAACGTCATTGATTCCGCAACAAATTATTGAAGACGCGTGTGAGTGGGCAATCATGCACGGTGTCGCTTTTCGTCAGTCTGACAATACCGCGAGGCATTGTCCTTTCAGTATTGCGCCAATGACAATGGAGCGTGAGGTTTATGATCACTTGCGCCGAGTCACTCCGCTTATCACTAAGTTGATCAGTAACGTGTCGGAAGATCATGATTTTTTACAGTCATCATTGAGCGATATGGCTCAAGCCGATCCGTTCTTTGGTCACTTGATGGAGTTGCATCAACAAGCCCATGGCAGTGTGGATGAGCGCTTGAATCCTGCCCGTCAGCCACTGTTGTTGATGCGTACTGATTTTATGGACGATCGCCAACACGGTGCAAAAGTGATTGAGTTTAATGGTATTGCTGCAGGGATGGCTCCGTTTGGTCAACGTGCAACAGAATTTCACTCATTCATGCAAAACCAATGGCCAAACGTTTATAACCATTGGTTGGAAGAACCGTCAGCAACACCGGCTGAAAACCAAGGCTTAACCCAGTTGGCTTATGGTATCGCTAGTGCTGCAAAGCAAGTTAAAGCGGACTTCAATGAACAAGGCAAACCGATTTTCTTGATGGTGGTACAGAAGAACGAAGACAATGTTTATGACCAACACCTACTTGAAGTTGAGTTACAAAAACAGGGTGTTCGCACGGTTCGCCGTACCTTCGATCAATTGAGCTCTCAGCTTTCAACGGGCGATAACCAACGTCTGCTTTTGCAAGATGTTGGTGCAGTCGATGTTGTGTACCTAAGAGCGGGTTATCAGTATTCAGACTACTGGGCGCCTGAGCTTAATGAATCCGTTTGTTGCGACACGCTAAGTCAGACGCGTTTGTTCATCGAACAACACCATGTCGCTGTGAATGCTACCTTCAGCCAACAGCTAGCAACCAGTAAAACCATGCAGATGCTCCTAACCATGATGCCTGTATCAGAATACGCTCGTTGGGGGTTAACGCTAGAAGAAGCTAAATTGGTGAAAAGTGTTTTAGCAGATATGAAACCAATCACCAGCGAGTCGATTGAATGGTTTTACACACAAGCTGATAAGCAAGAATGGGTGCTGAAAAACCAAGGTGAGGGTGGCGGCCATTGTGTGTTCGGTGACGATATCAGCGAGCAACTTAGTCGACTTAAGCCAGAAGAGTACGACGCGTGGACACTCATGCAGCGCTTGTACCCACATGAGCGAGAGGTACCTACCATTGCAGTGCGTGATACTCAACAAACACTCGTAACAGATTTAGTCAGCGAAGTCGGTCTATTTACCGTTTACTACCAAGGTGAACCAGTAACAGAGCTAGATGGTTACGCAGGTTATTTGATTCGCAGCAAACCAGCCAGTGAAAACGAAGGCGGGATCCACAGTGGAAAAGGGATTTTGGATTCTTTAACACTGATTGAATCCTAATTTCACTAAGCATTAATCTAATGGTTTTGATAATTGAAATCCCGCATCTACTAATTGGATCCGGGGTTTTTCGTTTTATAGGACGACAAAAAGATCTCATTGACATGGGTAGAATGATCGCTCTACTATGTGTGTAGAACAATCATTCTACCTTTGGTTAGGTATAAGAGGTTAGCTTGTTAAGAGAACAGATTGCAGCAAGTCTTGAAGTGGCGTTTAGCCAACAAGGGTTTGCTGAGCCGAGTGTGGCTCAGCTGAAAACGGCGTGTAATGTCAGCCTGCGTACGCTCTATAAACATTTTCCATCGAAAGAAGCGATGATAGTGGGCGCCTTAGAGCACCGTCATCACCGTTACCTAAATTTGCTATTAGAAAATGTACCTGCTGGTGGCCTTGAGTCGATGCTTGATATCTTCAACAAGTTACAACAGTGGATGGAAGAGTATGCGCCGCGCGGTTGTATGTCGATGAATGCGATGGCGGCTTTTCCTGACAACGAGATAATTAACCAAGCTGTTACTGAACATAAACGAGAAGTAAAAGCACTTCTGGGTAAGCAGAGTCAACGAGATGATCTGGCTTCAGAGCTTTTTCTACTTCATGAAGGTGTATCAAGCGCGTGGCCAGTATTAGGCGAAAAAGCCGTTACATCAGCACAGAATATGGTGACAAAATTACTCAAGGAAACACGATGAAATTCGAATTACCAAAAACAATGAAAGGCGTAGAGATGTTAGGACACGGCGGAGCAGAAATGCTTGGTTACCGTGAAGATATCGCTGTTCCTGAAATTGAACCTAATGAAGTGCTGATCAAAGTGATGGCCGCGGGCGTAAACAACACGGATATCAACACACGAATCGGCTGGTACTCTAAAAGTGATGACTCAGACGACGCAAGTTGGTCGGGTGAAGCGTTGCAGTTCCCTCGCATCCAAGGTGCTGATGTATGTGGTTTCATCGTGGCGGTCGGCAATGAAGTCTCTGCTGATCGTATTGGTGAACGTGTTCTGATTGAACCTTGTCTGACTGAAGTGTACGGACGAGATTTACCACAACCATGGTATTTCGGTTCGGAATGCGATGGTGGTTTTGCTGAATACACCAAAGTGGCGGCGAAACACGCTTATGCGGTGAACAGCACCATGTCGGATGTTGAGCTAGCGTCTTTCCCGTGCTCTTACTCGACCGCAGAAAATATGCTAACCCGTGCCAACGTAACCGAAGGTGATCGCGTGCTTATTTCTGGCGCATCGGGTGGTGTGGGCTCGGCTGCTATTCAACTAGCCAAAGCTCGTGGCGCTTATGTTATTGCCATTACTAGCCCAAGTAAAAACCAACAGTTACTTGAATTGGGTGCTGATGAAGTGGTTGCTCGTGATGCTGATCTGGTTAAAGCGTTAGGCGCAAACAGCGTCAATGTGGTTATCGACTTGGTTGCCGGTGACAAGTGGCCTCAGTTCCTTGAAGTACTGAAACCCCGTGGCCGTTATGCCGTATCTGGCGCAATTGGTGGCGCTATGGTCGAGCTCGATGTACGAACTTTGTATTTGAAAGATTTAAGCTTCTTCGGTTGTACTGTGCTGGAGCCTGAAGTGTTTCAAAACTTAGTTAATCGAATTGAACAACAACAGATTAGCGCGATAGTTGCGGAGTCGTATTCCCTTGTTGATATTCATACAGCACAAGAGGAATTCTTGAAAAAAAAGCACGTCGGCAAGATTGTTCTGGAAGTGGCTCAACGCTAACGTTATAGAGATTCACGGTTCAAATATAGGCAAGAACGAGTACATGTTACCTGCTCGTTCTTTTCGTTTGGGAGAAGGTGAAATAGAGGTGGGTCTGGTTTTAAGGCTTGTGAGTATCTGATCTTATACAGCTAAAAAATAAGTGATTGATTTATCACTGTGTGGTTTATGAGTTATCTGTGCAATAATCACTGCTGTTATATATCCCGATCTGTTTTATATCCATCTAGGAGCCGTATTGATGTTTAAAAGGGTATTGCAGGCACTATTTTCCCCTTTTGTTTCTAATCAAAGTAAGCAAAATGATTCATCAAAGAGTGTCTCTCAACAAAGCGTTTCTTCTGATTCCGTTCTTGAGCAAAGCACTGCACCATCTCATTCTTCTATTTTTGTTCCGTCCTCATCGGCTCATGAATCATCACTCATTGTTGATAAAGCAATAAGCTTGCACGATGCTGAGTTTCTTGACTATTTATTTGGAGAGTCTCGCCTGCGAACGGAGTCAGATCCGTTTAGTGACTTTGTTGCTTGTCAGATCGAACGTTTGATTCGCTCTCCAAAAGCCTTGCTTAATGAATTGCCAGTGATGCCAGCCTCTGTGACCACATTAATGGCAGAATTACAGAGTGACGAATTTGATGTAGATGCTCTGTTGAAAGTAATTGAGCGAGAGCCGAGTATGGCTGCCGATGTAATTAAACTGGCTAACAGTGCTTTCTACAAACGCAGTGAAAAACAGGTAACCGACCTAAAAACAGCATTCCTAAATATGGGTTCTCAAGGACTTGTTGAAGGGGTTGTGAATAGCTACATGAAGAACTTCACGCCGGGCAACAATATTTACTGGCGTCATTTCGGTGAGAAAATTTGGAATCACAGCGTTCAAACCGCGTCTTTTTCTAAGGAGTTGATGAAAGATTCTTCATCCCAAGAAGATCAAGCGGCGGCGTACTTTGTTGGGTTGATTCGCAACTTAGGCAAGATGATCATTTTCCAAATGATGGTTGAAGCCTTCAAGCATGTAGATCCTTCTGTTCCGCCTAACTCGTTAGCGTTGAAGCGCCTGATGAACAGCTACTCTATTCGCCTGACTTACACCATAGCTAAGTTCTGGGAGTTGCCAGAATCTGTGCTGACGGTGATTGGTTACCAAGAGTCGAGCCGATATGAATGCACGCCACTTGGTCAAGCTGTGTTTGAAGCTAACTACTTGAGTGAGTTGTTTTATTTACTAGAAGAACAAACGATTGAAGTCGAGCAGTTTAAGCGCAGATGCAAAGAGACCCTAACTTTGCCTGCGGCATACAACGTGGCCAACCGTATCTATAAAGAGTCTGAATTGGCGCTGGTGGGATAATAACGACTGGCGTTGGCTAGATTGGTTCTTGAGGTTGCCATAAAGCGGTATTTTCTAAATGGTCTAACTAAGCAGTAAAGCAGTGAGACCATTTCTGTATCTAGCTTCGATTAAGGGATCTCAGTCAGTTCTTGCTTCAATTTATCGGTTTTACGCAGTTCTTTTTCGATCTTACCCTCATATTTTCGAATCTTATCCGCTCTATCGTCTTGTTTTGCTTCTTCTAAGTCGGCTTGGTATTCAGCTAAATCTTGTTCATTGGATTCAATCTTCTCACGCAGATCATCCTTCAAACCTTCATTGGTGCAGTTCTCTTTCGCCGCTTTCAACGCTGTGGTTAATCGCTCCACTTTGTACTGATTGTCGTACTGCTCAGCCTTCTTTATTTGATATTCGATCTCACAGAATTTCTTTTCACAGCCTATAAGCGCATCGCATTGGGTACTCGCCATGCTGTTAAAAGAGAGCGCGCAAAGAAACAATAATGGGCCTTTTAAGTGTCGAGTCATGGTTTACCTTCTCACTGGTTTATTTAGCTTGAGCTTATTTTGTTTTTACTGTTCTCAAGCTTACCTTGGTTGAGACTAATTTAGCCTAGCCTCATGTCTATATTACTTTAGCACCTGATAATGACGCTATTGGCAGCTGAATGTTAAAGATAAGTCTTTGTGCCCAATGATTTCTTTCAGGTCTTACTCAGAAGTGGCTAATCCACAATTGGTCGAGTTCGCACCAACCGAATCCATTTACTTGCGCGCCTTGTATCTTTTCAGAAACCTCTAAGTTGAACGCCTCTTGCTTGAGCTCAACCACAACCCCAGAGTCATTCAACCAATGCTTGAGTTCCAACAGTGCATTCATCGCTAACTCAAAGTTGGGCTGGTTTGTTATTGAGGTTAAGCCTTGTTCGATTCTGTCTATCATCTCAGTAGGCAGTGCTAAGTCCTCAAAGGGAAAGCGAGTGAAAAAGCTTAACCACGAAGTGAAGGTGTCGTTCTCATCAATAATGCTGCATAGCGCGACATCTTTGGTAGTTAGGTAGTTAGTTAGGTAGTGTCCATATTTCACGTTGGTTTTGCTGTCGCCGGATACTGACAATTGCTCGAAAAGGGTTTGGCATTCAGAGGTGTCTTCAACAGTGAATTCACGAACGGTTTTCGACAACATCGGGCTTTGAATCTTGAAGAAGGTTGAGCCGAAATCCGGTTGGGAAGAATGGTCATCGCCACACACAGTGACCGTCTTTTCGGGCAGTTTTACGCACACCTGATTTTGAGCGCAAGCTTTGCTCTGTGCCCATTCCGGATAGACCCACAACTCGACTCGATTGAGAATCGGAGTGCTGTGTGAATACGTGCTATTACGGCTTAATCTCAACATCTTGCTTGAGAATATGTCTAGTGAGAACGCGCCAGATCCAATCAGCCTATCAGTCGGTGATGAGTGATCAAATACGGAGGCTTCAACTCTGGCAAGTAAGCGCGGTAAATGCCAATCCGGTTGATTCAACTTCACGACAACCACATTACCAGCCGAAGCAGAAACCTCATCAATATGCTGATAGCAGCGACGCCATATTTTGCTTTGAATTAGCGAGTTAAGATTGCGTGCTATGTCTTGAGGTTCGAGTGTTCTGCCGTTATGGAACTGAACGCCATTGCGAATTTGAAAGTGCCATTGCGTAGCGTCTTGATTAGGTTGCCAATGATACGCCAAATCGCCGCTGAGTTTGCCGTGTTGAACGGTGGTTAGGCGCTGGCAAACTTGCATCACTAAGAAACGTTCGGTGCGTCTAAGCACTCGTTGAGGATGAAGTGCTTCGAGTTCTCGGTGAAAGGGAATGTACGCGACGTTCTGCGCAGATTGATTAGCGCTGTTTAGAAAGGCTTGCAGTTCTGCGCCTGCATTGCGGCCGTTGAAGCTTAAGGTGCTAAACACTTGTTCTATGTTGCCCGTATCGGCTTGGGTTTGTGCGTATTGGTAACACGCCTCAATGGGCTCAACCAGACACATCAGTTGTGCTTTCTTGCTTCGGCCTGAGCTTGCTTGCCACTCAATCCAACCTTGTGCTGTCATTACTTTGAGTAAGGTTTGAACGTGACGTTCACTTACATGCAGCAGCGTGGCCAGTTGGTTGATCTGACAGTGTGATACTCCTGGCCCAAAAGCCTGAAATATCTTTTCATACAGTTCAAGCTTGCGCTTAAGGTTGCCCAATTTGCTTTTCCTAACGACGAGGTTGAGTTAAATGTTTATAGCCAGAGTCAATGAGTGCTTTTTCCATCGTATCGAGCACTTGAAAGGTTATCTCTGGGTTTAGGATATCGGACTCAGTTTTGCCTTGAAGGACTAACTCTGAAAAATGGTCAATTTCAAACTCGAATCCATTGCCCGTCACTCGTTTGTTGATGGTCGACTTCTGCCCTTGATGTTCAATCTCAATAAAGGCCGGATTCCACCATTTTTCGTGAATGGTGATCTTAGTGTCGGGCCCAGTCAAGTGTGCTGATCGGGGAAGGTTTTGCACCGTTGATGCCGATATCTTACCGTTCATACCACCAGAGAAGGTAAAGCACGCATCGGTATCAACATTCGCCCCCTCATACAGGCATGACACCTCTACTTGAGGTTTTGAAGGGTTAACACTCAGAGTTCGACACAGGTCGTAGAAGAACCAAAGCCCGTAGACCCCAACATCGAGCGTTGCTCCACCTGATAACTCTGGGTTGAAGATAAATAACTCTGGGTCATAGTCGTGATGGTTACCAAAGCTGGCTTCGATTGAGTCTATCTGAATGTTGTTGTCGACCAAGAATGATTGGAGCTCACGATACGCGGGAAACACCACGGTCTTCATCGCTTCTAGCAGCATCACGCCATTTTGTTTCGCGAGAGCTTTCATCTCAAGCCAATCAGCAAGGTTAGTGAAAGCTGGCTTCTCGACCAATACGTGCTTATTGTTCTTTAGAAATAACTCGGCAAGTGGCTGGTGGTATGGGTGAACGGTGGTGATGTAAACCGCTTCTACTGCTGGATCATTCGCCATCTCCTCATAAGAGTCATAAGCCTTAGCGCAACCAAATTTATTCGCGAACGTGGCTGCGCGTTTATGGTCTCTCGCGGCAACCGCATAAAGTTCACCACGCAGACAGTGCTCTGTTACAGAGGTTGCGAATCGATTGGCGATGTTGCCTAGCCCTGCGATGCCCCATTTAATTTTTCGTTGCGTGTCGTTCATCAGTTGCTCCAAATCGTTGTTTTGTATCAGTGTACTCAGAGACGCCACATACAAATAGAGAACAGATTTCTCAACCTGTTCTCTATTTATCTAGATTGTTGTCGTGATGTTATTATTAGCTCTGTATGGAACGTTTCCAATCCGCCAAAACTTGAATGTGTTTTGGACCGATGCCACAACAGCCACCGACGATATTCGCGCCCAGTGCGTGCCAACGTTTGGCGTAAGTTAGATAACCTTGACCATCCAGTTCACGCATTTCTTGAAGCATGTCGTTTGCTTTATGTTCGCTGCTGATAGGTGCAAAGTTATTGGCGTAGACACCAATTTCTAAACCACTACCTAGCTCATCAATCACTTTCTTTGCATCAATGATCGCTTGATCCATCACTTCAGGCACTGAACAGTTAAACATAATGCCTTTCGCGTTTGATTGGCAGGCAAGTTTAATGGCATCCGCTACGCTCTCTCCAGAGCGAATGTTCGCAAAATCGCCCTTGGTATCTTCCAAACTGAATGCGTAGTAACACGGCTTATGTGAGTGCTTGAGTACCGCGTGAATTGAGTCGAATTCTTGCAGGCTACAAATCGTTTCCACTATCCAAAGGTCGATGTTTGGATCTTGAGCATCGTAAAGCGTTTGAATGATTGGTGCTGCTTCTTCTACCTTGAACAAATCTGGTCGGTAGCTGCCAAACGGCGGTGGAATCGCGCCCGCAACTTTCACTGTGTGAGGAGCATTATCAGCAACCGCCTTCGCCAGTTCGCCAGATAGCGCTGCTAGTTCAAAACCTCGTTGCTCGAAGAGTGATTCACCCAAATGAAAAGGTACACACGCGTAACTATTGGTGATCAGGATTTCAGCGCCAGCATCGACAAAATTTTGATGCGCTTGGCTAACAAGATCAGGGGCTTCAATCAGAGCTTGAGCGCTCCAAAGCGGTTGAGAGAATGGCGCGCCAATTTCTTTGAGTTCTCGGCCCATGCCGCCATCAAGTATGGTTAGTGTTTTCATATTTAATACTATCTAAAACAGTTGCTGAAGTTCTGCCGCCACCATATCAGACAACCTTGTCAGACAGAAGCCATCAAAGTGGAAGTAGTTTAGCTAAATCAATGCATCTCAATAATTAAAGGAAAAAGGGCTGGAGGGGTAATTGGTGCTATGCTGCATTGGGTTTCAAAGGTATGTTTATCTCATCAACCATCCCAGAACGCTAAATACTAAGTCACCACAATCTGTAGAGGAAAAGTGCATTGAAGTTAACGAATAAACTCGTACGTTACCCGCACATTGATGTTGATCGTGCGTTTGAAAAAGAAGCTGAATTATTGCAGCAAATACAGGCGGGTGAGATTGGACAAGCCTTAATGCTGTGGCAAGCAAAAACGCCAACGCTCGTTTTACCCGCAGGTAAAAAGTGGCCAGTGACGATAGAGTCTAGAAAGCAACTCGCGGAACAAGGCTGGCAACTCACTTCTCGAAAAACGGGTGGAGCTCCCGTTCCCCAACTGCCGGGGATCATTAATCTGTCGCACATTTACCATTGGCCTCGTGATGAAGCCTACAACATCCAAACAGCGTATCGACATTTATGCGATGTCTTAACCCAGTTTTTTAAAGAGCTGGGCATTGGTGTGGATGTACACGCAACCCCTGGCTCTTATTGTGATGGTGACTACAACCTCAATATCAATAAACAAAAAATAGTGGGTACTGCGCAACGTGTATTGCTTAAACAAGGGGGTGGCCAAATCGTACTTTCTCAAGCTTGTATCTTGTTAGATGTAGACCTAGAGAACATCGTTGAGCCCGTGAATTTTTATAATCAAATTTGCGGGAATCCAACTGTGGTGGATGCGCAGGTTCATACTCCGTTGTCCGCGCATTTGACGACCCTCCCCAACGTAGACTCACTCTTTCAGCAATTAAGCCAAGCTTTCATCAAGCATGCGTAATGCCGTTATTTCGTTAACGCTATGCCAATTTGTTGGGAGAGGAACCATTTCAATTTTACCTAAACAATAGATGAAGTTCTCTCGTCAAGATATCGGTGAGTTTGGGGTTTTGGAGCGCTCCTAAATATGGAACACTCCTTGTATCTGGCTAGCGAGAGTAGAGGTGTTCTGCAATCAACTGGTCTATGGTGGTCACCAGTTTGTGGTTTTTGTCTGTGTCTAAAGCATCAGAGTGAGGGTCTTTAAATAGCCCTGAGTCATTATCAAAATACTTCCCAGAAGCGTTGGAAAACTCATCAGACAATGCCGCTCTAGATAAAATGTCAGCACCAATACCTAGGTCATTTCCTTCCAACCCGTAGGCATCTTTGACTAATTTACTGCCAAGGAATGAAGCTGGATTGACAGGAATAATCGATGGTCCGTTAGCTCCGATTTTGTGAGCGAGGCTGATAGACCACATTGTGAGGGCTAACTTGCTTTGCGCATAAATAGGGCCATCTAACTCTCCTGCGTTTGAGCTGGTCATCAGATCAAGATCTACAGGGGCCTGTGCTGCTGAAGATAAGTTGACGATGCGACCAGAGGAATCAAAAAGTGGAAGTAGTAATTGTGTGAGTAGGTAGGGGGCAATCGTGTTAACGACGAATCGAACGTCTAGATTATCCTGAGTTGTGATCTTATCTACCTTATAAACGCCAGCGTTGTTAATCAGTACATCAAGTTGTTTGTGCGCTGAGTTGATCTGCTGTGCGAGTTCCTTTACATCTGCCAGGGAAGATAGATCAGCAATATAACTTTCGATGACTGCGTTTTTAGAGAGCCTGGATAAACTGGTTTTTACCTTATTCAGTTTCGCAGGGTTGCGTCCATGAATCAGGATATGGTGTCCTTGCTGAGCCAACATTCTTGCTGTCTCTAAACCTATACCATCTGTCGCGCCTGTGATCATGATTTTTTTTTGCATCTTTCTTCCTTTGAAACGTTGTCCGTGCAACTTTTATAACAAAGTTTGACCGCACAAAATTTCTATTGGTTCACATGCTGGGACTAAGAAAGGGTATGAATTGTGTTGTAAGTGAGAAATATGACAATACAGAGGTCCATAAAGAGACCGCCTGGGTGCTGCTACTTTATGATAGTTGATTGGAAAGTATAGGAAATGAAGCACTGCTTTATTCTTTGATAAGAAAGCCTCAACTAAATGAATTAGCTGAGGCTTGGTCGGTATTAGCCTTGTGATAGCCTATATTGGCTTCGTTGACGTTATTATAATGCTGTTATTTAGACCTTAATGAGCGTGTACAGCTGAATCTTGGTATAGCTCAGCATCGACTTCTTCACCTTTGTTCGGGCGAGGCACAATCTCAAAAGAGGTATCAGCTTCAGTGAGAGAAGACAATAGTTTGTTAAGAGACGACTTGTCGCCTTTCACACCTGCTTGCCTTGCTTCCATCAGCTTATTGAGTGTCGTTCTCTTCAGTACGATGTCAGACACATCTGATTTGTTGATGATCAGTGTAGTATCTGCATCTTGTAGGTCTGATACTTGAATGTTGTTCAGGTTACCGTTAGACATTTCAACGTAGTAGAACTCTTTCACATCAGGTAACTGAATGTTCATCGTAAATGGCGTGTTTTGAGCCTTCAATGAATCCACTTTTACCGCTAAGTAATCCAACAAGTTCTCAATGGTCATGTTAGCCAATACATCCGGTGATGCTGTTTTTGGTGCGCCCGGCTGTGTGCCAATACGAAGCTCTTGAGCGCCCGTTAGGTAGATGTTTCTCCAACCTGCACCTTCTGATTGATAACCCAATTGCTCGTAAGTATCGGCCAATAAGCCACGTGCAACTTTGTTCTCCGGTTCAGCTTGAATCACCTTATTCAGTGCTGTTGCAACGAAGCGGTATTCACCTTCTTGGAAATCTTGCTGTGCTTTTTCAATCACAGCGTCGCTACCGCCCATGTACTCAACAAACTTCACCGATTCTGGTTCTATCGGCAGCGGGTTTAGGTTGGCTGGGTTCATATCAAAGTAGCCAAGATACATGTTATACACAGCGCGAGCGTTGTGTGAGTAAGTGCCATGGTAACCATTGGTGTGCCAAGATTGTTGAATACTGTCTGGCATCACTTTGTAGATCTCGTCACCGATGTCTTGTAAAACCACCCCATTATTCGCTAGGCGCAGTGTTTGGTTATGAGTAAAGCCGTACGCGTCACGCTGCATTTTTAGGTAATCAGAGATCTCTTGCTCTCCCCAAACTGGCGCTGAATGAGAAGCAAACAGCACCTCTGTTTCTTCGCCCCATGTCACTAGCATCTCGTTGATTTTCTTAGACCACTTCAAACCATCACGTACTTTTGCACCGCGCAGCGTGTACAGGTTATGCATGCCTTGGTAGGTCAGTTCGCCTGTCCAAAGAGCTTTCATGCTTGGGATGTAAGTGACCATTTCTGATGCCGCTTCGGTGCCTGATGCATCCATGAATTGCATTTCTAAGCCGTCAATAACTAGCGTTTCAATTTCTTCGTTATGGTTCAGCTCGTAGTCTGGCAGTACGTAAGTAATGCTACCTGTTGATAGGCCTTTCGATAATGCCGCATCAACAATACCGTGTTCATGTCGGTTCAACGTAGCACCGTATTGATAAGCAGTACGTCGAGACATCGCATTACCTGCCAATACGTTCTCGTCTACGATTTCTTTGGTAATATTTTTCGAACCGTACACTTTCACATCTGGGTAAGCGTCTTTAATCGCTCTTGCGCCACCAAAGTGATCAGCGTGTGAGTGTGAGTAGATCATTGCGACAACAGGCAGTTCACCGCCATCAGGCACATTGCTCTTGAAGAATTTGAGTGATTTAGCGGCTGCTTCTTTGGTGAGAAGAACGTCATAGGCGATCCAACCATTGTCACTGCGGATGAAAGAAATAGACGCTAAGTCTGCACCTCGTACTTGGTAAACCTTACCTGGAACAACTTCATACAAACCTTCAGCTGCTTGGTTTAGTACTGCTTGGCGCCATAATGATGGATTAACTGAATCAGGTGCTTTGTCTGCGTTTGTGACACTTGGTTCGATAAAGTTGAAACTGTTACGGATGATGTCGCCTGTTTCTTGGTCGAAGCTTGCGATTAGACCTCTGTTGTTATTGTCGAACGCTCGGGTGTCTGAGAAGTTGAGCGTTTTCGCAAATTCTTGGTTGGCTTGTGTTGTCATTTTAGTCGCGTCTTTGCCACCTTGGTCGCCAATGTCACTAAAGTGTGCATGGTCATGATTTGCAGCAATAGCAGGAAACGCTAGAGAGATTGCAAGGAACAGTGAAGCATTTTTGAAAGTGCGTGAAGTTGTCATTAGAGCCTCTTCAATTCGGGGAATTGTTTCGTTGAGAGGATTATATGGCCGTCAAACATAGCAAAAAATAAAGTAAACTTTAGTTAATACATCACGAACTGTTATGTATAAGCTAAGCTTTAGTGATAAACAGAATTTAGAGTGTGATTTTCTAGCCAGTAGCCAGTAGCCAGTAGCCAGATAGAAAGGTTTGTTAATAAGGAGTTCGTTTGTGAGTGACGTTGAAAAGTTAGATTTAAACTTGCTGAATGTGTTTTTAGAAGTGTATCGGTTGAAGTCGATAACTTTGGCATCTGAGTCTCTGGGTATGACACAGCCGGGTGTGAGTGGCGCACTCAAGCGATTGCAGTCTCAGTTAGGCACCGATCTTTTCATCAGAGAGGGGCGAGGGATCAGTCCCACGAATGCTGCAACGCAATTAGCACTTAGAATCGAACCTGCGTTAGACGGAATCTCAAGCGCTGTAAGTTCATTGCAACAGTTCGATAATCAACAACATCATGTGTTTCGAATTCTGGTTAATGAGATAGGTTTAACCAAGCTTCAACCTCTTGTAGAAAAAGATAATACTCTTGGAAATATCTCTATTGAGTTCAATATGGTACCGAATAACGAAGAAGATTTGCTTCAGAGTTTAAGTATGCAGCAAGCAGATTTAGCGATCGATATCCACTACCCACAAGTTAATGGGTACATGAATCAGCAAGTCATTGAGGATAGGTTGGTGTTGATCGCTCGCCAGGGGCATCCAAGAATTGATGGTTCAGTCACTGAAGCTCAATATTACGATGAAAAGCATGTGACTTTTAGGATGCGTCGCTCTCGTCTGTACACTGCAGATTACTTTACTAAGCAGGCTATCAAACCGAGAAAAGTGAGTTCTGAGTGTGATTCATTGATGATGATGTGTGTGTTAGTTTCTGGCTCTGATTGTGTTGGTAGTACTTCTCGTGACTTCGCTAACCAATTTGCAGAGCGATTCCAACTTCAAGTACTTGAGCAACCGTTTGAGGTGTTGCCGATGCAGCAATATATGATTTGGCATAAAAGAACGGAGTCGAACCTTGCTCATCAGTGGTTGAGGAACAAGATTCAACAATACATGGCTGATTAGCCGTGGATAAATTATCTGTTGTCGATTAGCTTTTATAGCGGTTCAAGCATGCATTGTTGAGGTGTTATGGGTTCATTGGTCACTAATTAGCGAGCAGCTCTCGCAGCACGTTTTTGTTTTGCGCTCTCTATCATCTTAGAAGGTGTCATACCTGTCACTAACATGGTGCCAGTGATTACCAGAATTGAACCAGTAATCGTATTGATACCAATTGCTTCACCTAAGAATAAGTTACCCCAGAGAATACCAAATACCGGAATGATGAAGGTAACGGACAGGGCTGAAGGTGCGCCGAGTTCAGAAACTAGATTGAAGTAAAGCAGGTAAGCAAGTCCAGTACACACCGCGCCCAGTAAGATAACCGATGTGGTAATAGTTAGATCCGGAGCCTCTCTCATCGGAATGAAAAAGATGAACGGCAACACGATCAATACCGCAGCCCACATGCTGCCATGAGCATTATTGAATGCCTCAACTTTAGGTGCTTGTTTGGTATAGTTTGAAGCTATTCCGTAGCTAAACGCGGCCATCACCGCAGCAAAAATCGGAAGTACAGCCTCATGGCCAATGTTTATCGCATCCCAACCAACGAGTACTCCTACTCCCGCTACCCCAATCCCAAGTCCTACTAGAACTCTCGCCTCGAGTGCTGTTTTAGTCCATATCGCACCAATGATTGCCGCCCATATTGGCGCGGTAGAATTCAAGATGGCTAGGGTCGAAGCGTTAAGTGTTTGCGCGGCATAAGCGAACAGTAAAAAGGGAACTGCGGTATTAAACAGCCCAAGAATAAAGAAGTGTTTAGCATGAGTGTTGAACGTCAGCTTTTTTCTTAAATACAAAGACACCAACATTAGCGTGATTGCTGCAAACAGTACTCTTGCTTCAATTAACACTGCTGGGCCCAATGGGTTAGCGGCAATTCTCATGAACAGAAACGAACCGCCCCATATCGCAGCGAGAGTTATTAATTTTAGAAAGTTCACGGCTTATATCTCAGAATGTGTAAAACCCGACTATGGAGGAAAGATAACTATTACACAAACATAGATACCAATACTGTGCGGTTATGGACATAAAATCGAGTCCGTTAATCAGGAACAATTTCGATGAATTTCGTTCTGTTTATAGTTCCTTATTTGATGAGTAATCTAGCGTTAGACATCAAACTTAGGCAAACAAAATGAAGATTGAACACATCGCAATTTGGACCAAACAACTTGAAGTTCTGAAGCTATTTTATGAAGATTATTTCGGCGCGACATCGAACTCAAAATATCACAACCCAACTAAAGGGTTTTCTTCCTACTTCCTCTCATTTGAAACTGGAAGTCGTTTAGAGATTATGGAAATGGATTCTGTCCCTGAATCGAAAGACGACATCTATGATCAGTTCACAGGCTTCATTCATATGGCGATTTCACTAGGGTCTGAACAAGCGGTCGATGCACTGACTCAAAGTTTGGTCGAAGATGGCTATGAGCGCTTAGATGGCCCAAGAAGAACAGGTGATGGCTATTATGAGAGCTGTGTACTCGATCCGGATGGTAATCGCTTGGAGCTTACCGTTTAATAGAAGGCGCTTGAATAGCGTTTAATTCACTAACGGAACTGAGGTATTACAATGATGAAGCGTACTTTGACTTTCCTTTTTAGTCTTGGGCTTATGGGATGTGTTACCTCAGCTCTGGTGTATGAGAAGAAGCCAGGTGCGAAGCCTGACTCGTCACAACCCATTGGTTACCTTGGCTTTAAAGCTCACCAAGAGTGGGCGATTCAATTCAATGATTGTACGGTCTACGATTTAATCGGTGCGCAACCTTACCAGTGGTTTGATCGCACTTCAGCCTCTGTGAGCTGTTATACGTTTAAGCTAATCGATGCCATCGAGCCATTATCAGTCTATGCCGACGCAAATTTCGACAGCAATAAGCTAACCCCGATTAACCGCTTTAAAGAGCTGCAGGTATCAGAGTCAGGCTGGGGCAATTTTCCTGTCGTCTATGAGACCAGCGGCACCAATTGGCTGAGAGTTAAGGAGGGTTGGATTCACCTCACACTAGCGGATCAGACGCTCGTTCAGTTCTACCCAGGAACTCAAGACCAATTTGGCAAATCACAGCATGACCAGTATTTTGAGCAGCATTGATTGTAACGCTGACTTTTGATTAGTCTTTAGTTCGATCAAAAAAAGATCCATTAATTATTGTTGAAACCGGTTTCAGTGTGTATCTTTATTGAATCTTGAAATCGGTTTCAGAGTTGCAGCTTTTAAGTTTGTTACCTTAAACCTATCTATTTTCTGACGAATAACTTGTAGTGAGTGATGGTATGAACAACGAATTTCCGAACGATTTTTTATGGGGCGGTGCAGTAGCAGCGCATCAGTTAGAAGGCGGCTGGGATGCGAATGGTAAAGGTGTGAGTGTGGTTGATGTGTTAACGACAGGCGCTCATGGTGTTCAACGTCGAATCACCGATGGTGTGATCGACGGTGAAAACTACCCAAACCAAGTGGCGGTTGATTTCTACCATCGTTACAAAGAAGACATTAAGTTATTTGCTGAGATGGGCTTTAAGTGTTTCCGCACTAGTATCGCGTGGACGCGCATTTTCCCGAATGGTGATGAAGCCGAGCCGTGTGAAGCGGGTTTAGCGTTCTACGATGATTTGTTTGATGAGCTTCTTAAATACGATATTCAGCCAGTTGTGACGCTGAGTCACTTTGAAATGCCTTACCACCTAGCCAAAGAATATGGCGGTTGGATGAATCGTAAAGTGATCGATTTCTTTGTTAAGTACTCCACCACGGTGATGGAGCGTTATCAGCACAAAGTGAAGTACTGGATGACCTTTAACGAGATCAATAACCAGATGAACACCTCAGCAGACATCTTCGGTTGGTTGTGCTCTGGCGTGAAGTTCCCACAATGCGAAAAGCCGCAAGAAGCGATGTACCAAGCGGTTCACCACCAGTTTGTTGCAAGCGCATTGGTAGTTAAGAAAGGCCACGAGATAAATCCAGATCTTCAGATCGGTGCAATGTGTGCGATGGTGCCTTTCTACCCTCGTTCTTCAAAGCCTGAAGACATCATGGTGGCGCAGCAAGCGATGCGTGATCGTTACTTCTTCTCTGATGTCATGGTTCGTGGTCACTACCCAAGCTACGCAAAACGTGATTGGGCTATCAAAGGCTTAAATATCGAAATGCAGCCTGAAGATGAGCAGATCCTAAAAGAGGGTAAAGCCGATTACTTAGGCTTTAGTTACTACATGTCGAATACCTTGGATTCGTCGTCTCACCAATCAACAGAAGAAGCGATGGACGGTGGACATGAAAACTCAGTAGAGAACCCGTTTATTAAGTCGAGCGATTGGGGCTGGCCGATTGACCCAACAGGCCTGCGTTACTGCTTAGCATCTCTTTATGAGCGCTATGAAGTGCCACTGTTCATCGTTGAAAACGGTTTTGGCGCTGTTGATACCATTGAAGAAGATGGCAGCATTAATGACGACTATCGCATTGCTTACCTTGGCGATCACATCAAAGAGATGAAAAAAGCCGTTGCGATTGATGGTGTTGACTTGATGGGGTATACCCCTTGGGGCTGTATCGATTTGGTGTCGTTCACCACCGGTGAGATGAAAAAACGCTACGGATTCATTTACGTAGATAAGCATAATGATCAATCTGGCTCACTAGAACGCAAGCGCAAAAAGTCATTTGAGTGGTATAAAGGCGTGATTGCATCTAACGGTGCCACTATTTAGAATGCATTTCCCAGCGCAGTTATGAGAACTGTGAGCTGTCATTTTGCAATGAATTAGTCGGCTTATGTCGGCTAATTTTTTATAAAGGAAAAGAAGCGAATGGTAACCATGCTTGATGTCGCGAACCGCGCAGGCGTATCTAAGTCGACCGTTTCTCGTGTCTTAAATGGCAAGAACATCGTGCGTCCAGATGTGGTGAAAAAGGTATTTGATGCGATTCAAGAAACGGGTTATCGACCAAACCTATTAGCTCAACAATTGGCGACTAAGAAGACCAACTTCATCGGTTTTGTGATCACTAATGAGCTGTTCAACGGTCCTTACTTCTCTTCCTTGATGTATCACGCGGCTTCTTATAGTGAAAAGTCGAACCACCAACTGGTGATCACCGATGGTAAACACTGCGCTGAAGACGAAAGAAAGGCGATCAATTTCCTGCTCGACATGAAGTGCGCGGGCATCATCATTTATCCGCAATGTTTAACGGAAAGCGAGATTGCTCAGATCATCGAAAGCACTGACACGCCGATTTTGGTGCTCAACCGAGAAATGCCGTCGAAGCCCAATAATGCCATTACCACAGACCATTATCAGAGCGCTCGTTTGATGGTTGAACACATCATCGAACAGGGGCATACCGATATTGCCGTGATTCGTGGTAAAGCCGGTTCTTCGACCGATGAGCTACGCTACCAAGCCTATCAAGATGTGTTAACTAAACATGGTATTACATTGGATAAGTCCAAAGTGGTTCAAGGTGATTGGACGATGGAGAGCGGTTATCACGCGGCTCAGGCTCTGGTAAAAAGTAAAACCATATCCACTGCTATCTTGTCGGAAAACGATGACATGGCGATTGGTGCGATTAAGGCATTAACGGAGCTAGGTTATTCATTACCTCAAGACATCTCTATTGTAGGATTTGATAACAGTAAAGTCGGTGCGTTTCTAACGCCAAGCTTAACCTCTGTCAGCGTGCCATTAGAGCAAATGACCCTAAAGGCGATCCTGCAAATTGTCGGTGAAACAGAGCAAGCGACCACCATCAATACCACCGGTAGTTTGGTGTTGCGTGATTCTATAGCGAAGCTAAATTAGCACGGTTCGAATTTCATATTTCACCTACAAAAAGTGACGAGCTGCGCATCTCTTAAATCAGGCAAAAACACTCCTTATTCACTGTTATTTAGATGTGCGATATTGCGTTTTTTGGTCGATGAATTGACCACCATTAGTTAAGTAATGTAAAACGAGTTGAGTAATATGAAAATAGCTAAGTGATACGAGAACAGGTAAGTAACGTGAAAACAGAAAAACAAAAAATGCTAGCAGGCGAACCTTATCAGGCTTGGGATAAAGAGCTTTATGCTGCTCGTATCGAATGTCGTAAGGTGCTTCAAAAACTCAATAACAGTATTCCAGACACACTCGAATGGGAAGAGGCAACTCAAGAGCTCATTCCGGGCTGTGAGAACGCGCACTTAGAGCCGCCGTTCCGTTGTGATTACGGCTCGAACATCAAGTTGGGCAAGAACTTCTACGCTAACTTTAACTGCGTGATTTTGGATGTGGCTGAAGTGACCATTGGTGACAATGTGCTGCTTGGTCCGAACGTTCAAATTCTTACCGCAGGTCACCCACTCGATGTGAAAGGCCGCGTTGAAGAGGGCGTGGAGTTCGGCACTCCGATTAACGTTGGTGATAATGTTTGGCTTGGCGGTGGTGTGATTGTTTGCCCAGGAGTAACCATTGGCAAGAGCAGCGTGATTGGTGCGGGCAGTGTGGTAACTAAAAACATCCCAGCGAATGTGGTTGCCGTAGGTAACCCATGTAAAGTACTAAAATCGATTGATAATGATTAATTGACGCCACTGCATTTTTGAGCGGCTTTCGATCTCTGAGTTGTAGTAAACTAATGTTCTTTTTGTAAGCCCAGCTTTCTTCGTTGGTTGATTGGCTATTCTTTTCCTGTTCACAATTGCGGTTGCGGTTGCAGCGAACAGGAAAATTCGTTTTCTTTCAGATAAGGGAGCTTTGAACCAAATTGCGCCCTTGGTTTTTCGCTTGATACAACATCTCGTCAGCGGAAATAATGGCCTCTTCAATCGATTGCCCAGTCGATAAATCCACAAGTCCAAGCGAAGCTGATACTCCTCCTTTAATCATACTTCTGAGCTGTGGGTCGTAGGCGATTTTATCTCGAATTCTATCTGCTAACTTGATGATATCGGACTGACTTTCTGTTTTGAGAATGACGATGAATTCGTCTCCACCGATACGATAGCACTCATCGTTGTTTCTTACATTTTCTAATAATATCTCGCTTATCCGAACTAACACGTTGTCGCCGGTATGGTGTCCGTAGTTGTCGTTGATCAGTTTAAAATGGTCGAGATCAATGGCAATAACTCCGATACATCGGTTGTTTTTGCTCGTTCCAGCATCGCGAATGCGTGAGTTTGCACTTTCTAAGTAAGAGCGGTTCTTCAACCCTGTTAATGCATCTGATTCCAAAGCAATTGAGGTTCGATATTGATAATGAGAAAAAGCGATCAGTAACACATAGCCTATCCCTAACAATGCGATTACCTCAACAAAGCTTTGAATCACTCCCTTTATTTCAGCCACAGAACTGGTCATATTATCAAAGATAAAAAGGGTCGCACGAAGTTGTGGTAACGGAACTTCAACAAGATGAAAGTATCGAGAATTGTCATTGTTTAATTGGAAAAATATGACGTCCAGTAGTTCCACTTTGTTTACATAGACAGCGGTGTCTTCTGGAGGTTGTAAGGCGTGCGTGTTCGATAAGTCTAGATTTATCTTTTCTCCAGAAGGCATAAAGTATTGATGTTGATTGTCTCTTATAAAAAGAAGCGTGTTGGCCGTGCCATTGATTTCTGGGAAGTAATGTTGCAGATCGACATTAGCCTCGTGGTATAGGGATGTCCGCTGCGACACGAGCCCTGCTATTAAATTGATATGAGGTTTTGGATGATTGAAATTAAACCCCCAAAGTGTCGTTTTTCCGTTTTTCATGGCAAGAAATTGAGGTGACGATGTACTGATATTGAATCGTTCTGCGATGCCTTGAATGTCAGAATTTGAGAAAGGTCGCGTAGGCTGATAATAAACGCCACCCACATTGGGTCTGTTGGCATTTGTTGCTTCTGAGTTTAAAGAAGTACCTAAAATATTCAGTGTTCGCACGACATTACTTTGAACCAGCGTTTGAATGAGATCGCTTCGGTGAGTTTGATCTTTCTCAACAAAATGGATGGTTCTACGGATTTCACCAATATGAATACAAAGGATGACCAAAGCGAAGCAGGCCATGACCCAATGTCTTTGTTTCATTGCTAAATTGATAGCATTCATATTGGTGTACCTTTGTTAAAATGTCACAGCGCTACTTCAGAAAATAGGATCTATTGCTTTTACTTGGATATATAATTCATCGCGGTAACTTCCCGCTCGTGACAGGTTGGTGTTGTCAGTGATCGAGAGTAAAAAAGGAATGGTGTGCTGGCCGCGACTATAGTTTTTTATGGGAGTCATGCGGTGCAATCTGGACACTTCTATCCCATTCACGGTCAGTTGATAGGTAATCGTCCAATCCGGGTTCTGGGTATTGATCAGTTTGCCGTGTCGAGATTTAACCCAAAGCTCTGTTAGAGAATTAGAACGGATCATAAAATCTGCTTGATAACGCTTACCACTATGAAGTTCACCGAGTTGCCAACTGTATCCTGTTGCTGAGCGGTGAATGTTGCTTCCATGGCCAGACCAATCAAAAGTAACGAAAGACTTTATCTTGTAAGTTGCGGTACTTGTTAGTGTTGATACAGGGTTGTCTTCATACTTGAGCTTGGCAATAAAAGGAACAGTGTATTTTGCAGCGTAGTTAATTTTTGCTCTCGGATCGACCAAGTAAAAACGGACCGGAGAATTGTATTTTGCGTATAGCAAGTACTCTCGCTCTTTGGGATCATAAGTAAGCATTGTTTGGCTTTGGTTGACGAAATAAGGTCCATTTTTGTCCAACGTATTGAGAATTTTTAGTCGAACCGACCTTAATGAACATTCGCCTCTTTGAGAGCGTAGCTTTTTGAGCTCGTATTGAATTTTCGCAAATCCCGATTTATCAAACTCAATCGGACCATTGTTAAGTTGGGTTAAGCTCCATACTCCGTTGCAACTCTGTGCTAGTAATGGTGAAGGCAGCCAGAGAATGCATAATGTGAGCAGCCAATTAGTTTTTTTCATTGGAGTTACTTTGAACATTGTTTGCTCCTTGTTCTAGTTGAATATCAGAAAGTCTCAACAGGTTATCGTCTGATTCAGGGATGCTGATGATCCCCGTTGCGTTGGAGTTGATCGTTTCGATTCGATAATCACCGCTGCCTATTCCTTCAATAACGAATCTTCCGCCTTTGTTGGTGAAGAATGGATAAGATGTGTCATCGAGATCGGTTAAATAGCCTTGAGTTAACGCAAGCGGTTGACCGTTAGCTAATAGTAATTTGCCTATTATGGTTTTAGATTTATTGGACCCAACGGTGATGAGATGACTGGTATAAGCGCCTGGGGTGATGTTGTACAGATAATTGCCGATGTCATAACCAACAGGTGCGTTTGGCGCATCTACAGTAAAGCTCTGAGTGATGTGGGCTGTAGAGAGGCTGATAGCATTGGGGTAACCTTGCTGAGAAATCGCTTCTGCGTACGCGTCTTCATCGCTGTTTATTAGGGCGTCCGACTCTAAACTTTCATGAACTTGCACCACAGCCGCCGCACCATATATTGGGCGTGACCAAGAGAGATTGCTGTCACTAATTGTGAATGCTGTACTGGGTCTAAACGAGGTGACCACGGTGTCTTCGGTACTGTTCGAGTTGTAATAATTGATGTCTCCATCATATCGAACCCGGTTGCCTATGTAGTCACCACGTAATTGATACTGTCCTTGATTCGATTCGACATCAGCAGATAGAGAATAGCCATATTGGCCAACTTGATTTTTACTTGGCTTACTAAAGCTTGCTCGTAAGATCTCAGTATCGCTGGCGTATCCGGCATCTGCGGTGTATTGCCCGTCATCAGAACTCCATGTCCAATCAACAGATACAATACCCTCTGTGTTCGAAATGCCCTCATTTGGGTCTTCTTCATGAGTAACACCTAAACCGACCACTACATTGGAGTAAGACCAAGACGTTGAGGCTTCTGCACTCCATTCCGTATCGTAACCACTCTGCTTATCAAGGTTATATGAGAGCGATAAGTAAACATCATCGGTAATGCCTAAGGTATAGCTGACTGCTGCTGAATGGCCTGTCGTTCCTTCTTCCGTCCAAGGTTGATAGGAATAGGTATCGTAAGATTCAAGCGCGATACGTAAGTTGGGGGCGCTGTAATTGTTTTGATCCCAGAGCGAGGCGGCATAATCGATGCTTGCGATATAACCGGTTTCATCATATTCACTCGACTGGCTGCCTGATAGTCGAAAGCCAATATTACCGATGGGGGTGCCAAAAGTGGAGATCCCCCCTAGTATGAATCCATCTTTATGATAAAAGCCATTCAACCCAAGCGTTAAGTATTCGGTTAAGCCATAGTCATAATAGGCACTGGTGATTAAGCTTTCGGTATCGTACCTATAGTGACTGTCTTTTATTTCTGAAGGAGCACCCAAATACACGCCAAAGTCGGATATTCCCTCTTTGAGCAGTTTAGAGTTGTAGAATACGCTGTAGAGAATGGAGTCTCGTCTTCCCGATTGATATTCAATATCTAAACGAACGTCATTACTACCTGAAGACAGTGGCAAGTTATCGAGCATATAACGTCCAGGTGGAAGTCGAAACTCTGTCACGTAGGAACCATTAATGTACAGTTCGATGTCGGCAGACTCTTCAAGCACTAAGGCTTGAGTCCCTCCTACCTGAATACTGCGATTCGGTTGTAATGCTGAGTAATTACGTTCAAACCCGATTCCGCCAAATTGTTGGCTAGGTAGGTGGCCTGAAGTACTGTTAACTTGGTCGCCAAAAGTGACTCGATAAGGGGCTTCTGCACGGTCGATAAAGGCCGATATATCGCCACGATAAAAAGTTTGTTCCTCACTGGTGCCATCATCAAAATAGCCTGACAGTTTATAGTTAACTCCCCGCGCACCAGCAAAGTTTCCTGTGGAGATCCACTCTATATTCCACTTTTGTTCTTCATTTTGAGTCTCAACTCCTCGTGTATCAGATAGGCCAAAGTTAAAGTTATTGATGTTGGTGAAAAAGGCTGATGTGGAATAAATAGGAGGAGAGTAAGGTGCGCTGAAACTTAGCGCTTGCTCTTTTCGTGCATCTTGAACGAAAGATAATGAGATAGACATGTCAGAGGATGAAAAGGAGAGCAACACACCCCACTCTTTCAATGTTTCCACTGAAATAAAGGTATCTTTGTACGAAGATAATTTACCTGATACTTCACTTGTAAGCGCTGAACCAATCAGTGTATTCAGTTGAATGGTATGAACCTTGGAGATCGTTTTACCATCAGAGAACGCATCAATATCGCCCACTGTTGAGCCTAAATAGTTGATTGGGAATGGAAATAACCAATCCGCGGAATAGGCGTGAGGTTGGGCTAGCAAGCATAGAGAGACGCACAGAAGAACTGTGTAATATCGGCTCATGTTACCTCCCAATAAAGCTCGTGTAGAAGCAGGTGGTTCAGTGTTAATTATTTTGTTTTATGGCAATACCAGTGACTTTTTTGAATTGGTTTGGAATAGGATAATAAGCGGTGGCACCAGGCATTAAGTAACCACTTGTCTTAGTGTCAATCTGGCTCCACGGTAGGTCTTTTTTCTCGCCGTTAGTTTGAAGTTCGAATACGGAATGAAGCAAGTTCACTAGAACTTGGCTTGTGTTTTCTACCACTATGTTTCTATCTTTAATCGAGGACTTCATAGTGGGCTTTATTGAGTTCGGAGATACAAAAGCTAAGGTCGAAAAACTAAGCAGTGTTCTTATTTTACTGTCACTATCTTCAGGCCCTTCGACTTCTAGTTCGTTGAATTCAATGCGGTACAGTTTGGTCATTGTGAGAGTATCGCTAGGGATATAGCGCACCCGAATCTTTTGAGAACTTTGTGGGTCTACCATTATTTGAGGAGGCAAAATGAGAAAACTGTCTTCATTAAGTGTTAGTACCTCTCCGGTTTCATCGTAACTTACGTCATACACTACAACTTCAATTGGGAGTGAACGGTCTTGAGGGTTATTGATCGTATAGCTTGAGAGAGCCTTTCCTCCAAATTCGTTCATTTCTTGATACATAGGGGTAATTTCGTAGCTGAAAGCGACGGCGTGGAAGAGTAGCAGACTGATAAATAAAGTAATGTTTTTCATAAAACCCTTCCTTGGTAAAATGAGCCCACGTTTGTGGGCTCTAATTTATGAGCTAAAATCCACACATGTGGTGACAAGTTTTCGCTTGGAGTTTCACATACACTGTAGAGCGATAATTACCGGCTCTTGCTAAAGCTGCACCCTCTGTTGTGATACTAAGAGGAACTTCTGCAATTCTTGCTTTTTGGTGTTCACCACTCCATTTAACTTGGAAGTTACCTGTCGTATGACCAAACAAACCATCACTTGCATTGCTTGTATCGAAAATGTCGGTTTGATTTGCTTGTAATGTGTAATCGATACGTTCTTTACCAATGGCCATGCCGAAACGAGTCATTTTGAAAGGTGTGGCAGTCATATCGACTTCCATTGATTTCCCGTAGTTACACCAGGCACGAAGACTTGCAATTGGTTTACTGGCTGTTAGCCCTGAGACCAAATTTTTGCTATCTGCCAGCATGTTCGTTAGGTGGATATCACCATTAACAAACTCTCCGGCTTGTGCTGATTTCAAGTTGAGCACACAACGTTGTGGAATCGTGCCTTCCATGCGAATGTGTGCGCCATCAGTGTTCGTTGCATTGGTCAGAAGAGCATTGGTTGCTTCTCCAAATTGAACCACATTAGCTTCTAACTTGGTTCCACCTGGACCACCACCAACAGCGAAACTATTTACACTGAACATCACACCGGCTACTGCTACCGCTAATATTAATTTTTTCATAATTATTCCCTCATTACTCTTGTTATTCCCGACAACAAATACATAGTAATTAGGATTTAAAAAATACACCTCGCAACGAGGGGTGATATATTGAATAAATAAGTATGAAAAGAGTGCTAATTTTAAACGGTTAATTCATGAGCTTTAGCAAATAGTTCATGTCGAGAATGTACATTCAACTTGGACATCACATTGTAAGCGTGTGTTTTTACTGTGTTTATACTGACATTTGTGTCGTTTGCTATTTGTATGTTTGAAAAACCTTGAATCATTAATTCAAAGACTCTTTGCTCTTTCTTTGTTAAAAAAAACTTTGATGTTACTTTTTCTGTGATGGAATAGGATTTCTTAGAAACGCTACTGATACAAAGGTCAATAATAAAGCTTTCCATAATATGTCTAGGGAACCAAAGCTCTCCCTCTTGAACAGATTTAATGGCTTTTGGAATAAATTCAAAATGATTCACTTCTATTTGGCCAAAAAAGCCAAATTTTAGGTAATCGTAACAAGCGCTGCATTTAATATTGATGGCGATCCACTTATCTTTTCTATTGATAATTGAAACACCACACTTGTCTGGCATCGGTATCGTACTTCTGTCTAAAAGCACAACGCCTTTATACTCAGGGTCAAGTTCAGAATAAGATTCGATAACTTGAAATTGATTGAGTGGGAAAGAAAGTTTCAATAAATCTCTGATCACTCGCGACAAGGTGTTGCTGCGAGTGATCAAGCATGTGTAAGGTGCTGGTCGATTATTTTGCATACTTTGAGCCTTCCTTGGCGGCAGAAGCGAATTAGGTGTAAGCAGAGCGTATTGGTGGGCTGATGAGCCACTGCCCTTGTCCAAATCGAGAGATCAGTTGGTTTTGGTTTTTACATTGTGTTTTGTGCAGGATACTCTTGATCTGACTGCGAACCGTTTCTTTTGATACATCACGGGTTTGTGCGATCTCAGTACCGTTCAATCCTTTAGTCAGTAGATCAAGCACATCAAGTTCTGACTTAGTCAAAGACGGGCTCGTGTTGGCCGTTTTTGGCTCAGAATATTTACGCCAATGTGAGACCATAGTACGGTGGGCGACCCATGAATTTGCCCAAGCGATGGCAATGTCACATATTGATTTTAACTGGCGTAATTCATCAATCCGGAGTTCATCGACACTATGAAACATTATTGATATTCCATGTTCGTAAAGTAGATTTTCAGAAATACTATAGAAATTCAGATAATCTTGGGCGACAGGGAGCTTGTCATGACCCAATATTCTATTGTCCATTATGTCATCTATCTTGTGATGAATTTTTCCTTTACGGCTCTTTGAAATCAACATGAGATAATCATCTAGATTGTCTGTGATTACCTCTGTCAGCGAGACTCCATCTGACAAACCATCAATATATTTGAAGGCTGGGAAGTCTGGTTTTGATGAGATAACTAATGTGACATGCTCAATTCCAAGTGTAGTTAATCCATTTCTTATCGCTTCTTCGAATTCAGACGGGGATTTATTAAGTCCATTTTCTAGTGGAATCTTCAATTCTGATATCTGCATAACTCAATCCATTTAACCTATTGCAAGCGATAACTCGAATATATTTTGGTGCTTCATTTGAGTTTATCTAAGGTTGATATTAGTCATTAAATGATAGGTTTATCATCACCCAATTGGGTGAAGTAATCCACAAACAATCCACTTTTTATAATAATGGATGCTTATTGAGCAATTAATTGATTTGAATCAATATTAGAAGGGCGATATGGAAGGGTATTTAAATTCAAAAAAAGATTCATAATAAATTATTACTCAAATTATAATTAATAATCTCTTAATTTAATTAAATCGAGGATGTGTTATTTATGTTGTTCGATTCTTATTTGCGATAAGACAAGATAGAAAATAGCAACGATGTAAGATTTCATCGTTGCTATTTGGTTAGAGTTATTGGTTCGTCGCTTGGAATGCTGGTTTTTTATTGTCTAGAGCACCACTAATTCGGGTCAACACTAGCGCGATTAAGACAATCATAGCCCCAATCCAAGGTGTGTTCATTAATCCAGATTTTGCGACAATCAAACCACCTCCCCATGAGCCTAATGCAATACCTACGTTGAAAGCTGCAATGTTGAGCCCTGATGCCACATCGACTGCGTCAGGTGTGTATTTCTCAGCCAGTTTCACTACATAAACCTGCAGTCCCGGAACGTTACCGAAAGCAAATGCACCCCACACAAGTATGGTTGCGACCGATGCATAAGGGTTTACCGCGGTAAAGTTGAAGATTACCAGTACTGACGCTAAGCCAGAGAATATAACGGTCAGTGCTTTTATTGGGCCCATTTTGTCGGCCATCTTACCGCCCCAGATGTTACCAACCGCGACTGATACACCGTAAACGAGCATGATTAAACTGATAGAACTTGAATCAAACCCTGATACGTTTTCTAGTATTGGAGCGAGAAAGGTAAAGGCTGTGAATGTACCGCCGTAACCGAGTGCTGTGATGGCGTAAACCAACAGTAATCTAGGCTGAGTTAGAACCTTTAATTGCGTTGAAATCTTAGCGGTTGGCGGTTGTTTAAGGTTGTTTGGAACTAAGAAGGCGCTTCCAATAAGGGCTACCAGGCCAAGAATAGCAACGATCAAGAAGGTCGCTTGCCAACCAAAAGTTTGGCCGATGTAGGTGCCCAGTGGTACACCGGTTACCAATGCAACAGTTAAACCCGTAAACATGATCGCAATGGCACTGGCTGCTTTATCTTTTGAAACTAAACCGGTCGCGATGGTTGATCCAATCGAGAAGAACACACCATGGGCAAGGCCTGTCAAAATACGAGCAGCGATCAATGTGTTGTAGCCTGGTGCTTGCCATGCCAGTAAGTTGCCGACGACAAACAAGGCCATCACGCCTAGCAGTACCAGCTTACGGTTCCATTTTCCGGTCAACGCCGTTAATACTGGCGCGCCAATGGCAACACCAAGTGCGTATAAACTGACTAATAGGCCTGCTGATGGCAGAGATACATTCAAGTCGCTCGCCATCGTGGGGATCAAACCCACGATGACAAATTCTGTGGTTCCGATGGCAAAGGCGCTGAGCGTCAATGCAAATAGTGCTAGTGGCATAATCATCTCTCTTACTGTTCTGTGTTGATTATTGAGCGCGATAACATGGGGCAGCTTGCTACTGCGATAAGAGCGCTTCGTCTGATGGCGGGGATTATCTAGTAAAATATATTTGTTAAAAATGTCATCATTAACAAATAACCTTTGTGTTATTTGCAATAATTAGAGAGTTAGCCGATCATTGGATTAAGTTAATAAGATCGAAAAGACACAGATGATTTGAGCTGTGATGAGCACAAACGAGAGGACATTAAACAACATGAAAGTAGTGAAGAAGCATCATGCTAACCCGTTCAGATGATTTAGAAATGGTACTCACCGTCGTCGATGCTGGTGGCTTTTCTGCGGCGGCAGAGGCGTTGGATGTACAGGTTGCCAAGGTGTCTCGTTCGGTGAGTAAGGTTGAGTCGCAACTCGGCGTCTCAATATTCAACCGAACAACGAGACGAGTGGAATTGACAGAGGAAGGGCGGCAGTTTGTTGATTCAGTAAGGTTGGGGTTACAGGTGATCCAGAGCGCAGAAGAAGAAATTGTGTCGCGCGGTGAGTTGCCAAAAGGTCGTTTAAGAGTTGATGCCGCCAGTCCATTCGTATTCCATCAGCTAGTGCCTTTGGTGCAGTCATTTAAAGAGGCTTACCCAGATATTGAATTGGAACTCACTTCCAACGAGGGCTTCGTTGATCTTCTGGAAAAGAGAACTGATGTTGCGATTCGAATCGGTAAGTTGTCCGATTCAACACTGCACGCCCGCCCGTTAGGGAAAAGTTTGCTTCATATTGTAGCGTCGCCTGATTATCTCGCTAAGCGTGGGTTGCCCACCAAACCTGAAGATTTGAGTTCGCATCAAGTTGTGGGATTTGCAGGAAACAAAGTGCTTAATCACTGGCCTTTGCCAAACCAAAGTTATATCCCGCCTACTGTAACAGCCAGTAATGGTGAAATCGTGCGTCAACTGGCATTAGCTGGAAATGGGATTGCTTGTTTATCGGGTTTTATGGTGCAGGACGATATAGCAGCAGGGCGCCTAGTCCCTATTTTGGAGCAAGACAAACTTGCCAACACAGATCGAGAGCGAGTGAATGCGGTTTACTATAAGTCGTCATCCGTCTCTAAGCGTATCTCGGCGTTTATTGATTTTATACAGCCAAGGTTAAAGCTCTAACTAAGGCTGATTGACGACGATATACGCTTAAATGAAAAAGCCCCGCTGACGTGCAGCGGGGCTTTTAAATCAAAATCAATTGATTGTAAGCGTGTTATCCAGTAGCAGATAACTTGGAATCAGTATTTAAGCGATTTTAGTCATTTCATTGAGCGTGAATGACGCAACACAACCTTCCGTTGCTGCCATGTACTCAGCAAGATGGGCATTACCCATGTGCTGTTGCCACAGTTCACGAGACGTCCAGTTTTCATAGAAAGTGAAATGCGCTGGGTTTTCATTGTCTTGGTGAAGGTCGTAGTTGATGCAACCTTCTTCCGTACGAGTTATATCAATCAGTTTTAATAGCTCGGCTTTAACCAATTCGATTTTGTCTTCGTTAGCGACGATGTTTGCGACGATAGTTAGTTGAGTCATGTTCGTACCTATATTACTTTTCACCGAAATGGTGAGTTGTCTGTGTTTACAGCGCCACTCTTTGTTCATTGAGCTACAGTCTGTATCGATGGATAAATAATAGTAGGAATATTTGAAACGATAAACAGCGTCACATTTGAATTATTTTCAAAAATAAATTGATAATAACCTGGGGGTTATGTGCTACCAGGCGTAGGTAAAGAGTGTTTAAAAACCGCCCGCCCACGCATCAAAGTCATCAATGTTGTCGAGCTCTTCCTTGGTTCTTGGGGCTGGGTAATATGGCAGAGCCAATCTTTGAGCGGAAGGTTGCAGTTCCCAATCGGGCGTAATCTTGAGTCGTGTTAACTCATCGTTGAGGCGCACAAACATATAGTAACCATCGCTATGAGTATTGGCGTAACTTGCGACTGTAGCGATATCACCGGAAGGTAATTTTACGTCTCGACCCAGTGGATAGAGTTGGTGCAATGCGAAACTCACTTTGGGATCTTCAAGCTTGCCTTGCTTAAAGCGTTCTAATCCGATGGCGGTTGAAGTGGTGCGCGGCTTCCACCCCGTGAGGAATAATCCACTTAAGTTATCTTGGAACGGCTTACCCTTTCGATTACCTTCGTTGCTAATGAATTGAACCGTTAGTGTATCTCCAGATTCATTTAGAATTTCTAAAAATTGTTCGCCTGTTCGATCGACTAAAAGCTTCATGAGATCCAGATACCATTAAGGATGAAATATGATAAAGGGTACTACTTTAGGGGAGGCTTGTGTAGGGACGATAAACGTTATGTAGCGTGAACAATGTTTCCGGTGTTGAATGAGTATCGAGGGTTGTTAGAAACCTTATTGACAATGAAATCTCTTGGTCCTGTAGAAGTGTTTAGCGAACGTTTTGAAGCAGTAGTACACCCTTTAAATCTGACCTCAGAGCAAACTGAAAATGCGCTTCATTTGCTAGTGGACTATTTGCATGGCTACGCTTTAGCACTGAACTGTAATCAAGACAGAACTGAAATTACCGTCGAAATGGTCGAAAAACCACTAGGCTTATACTGTTTAGGGCTGACTCATTTGAAGTGATTTGTTGCTTTAATTGCTGGGCTTTCAATTTATCCTTGATAATTACCTATAAATTTCAGGTAATAGCAGCAATAATCAATAGGTAAATAGGAATGGCTGCGCACCCTGAAAGCCATCGTTGAAAGGAAGTTCAATACATGCCCGTGCTCCAACGCATTAGTTTAACCCTAATTTTAATTGCTATTCTAGGTGGGTGCTCTTCTCTCCCTGAAGGCATTGATCATCCAACAGAACCGCAAACCTTCCCCTCATCCAGTGTCTTGTCGGTCTTAGCTGCGGATTATCAACCTGAGTCTGTTGAGCAAGGAACGACGGCCGTTAGCTTACAAGAATCTGGCTGGGATGCGCTAGCTCAGCGATTGGCACTGGTTGAATCGGCTGAACATACCATCGATATTCAATACTACATTTGGAATTCTGATGAATCGGGTAGCTACCTAGCCAGTCGTTTGTTAACCGCTGCTGACCGTGGTGTTAAAGTTCGAGTGATGCTTGATGATATTAACCTCAATGAACGTGAAGGTTTGTTATCGGCATTGGATGCGCATCCTAACATTGAGATTCGCATCTTTAATCCAACGCCAACACGTCGTGGCTTCAGCAAATGGTTGAGTTTTTTGGGGGACTTTTCTCGGTTAAACCGTCGCATGCATAACAAGTCGTTTACTGTAGATAGCACTTTGTCTGTCGTTGGTGGGCGTAATATCGGCGATGAATATTTTGACCTCTCTGACGAAATCAATTTTCGAGATCGCGACGTGATGGTCATGGGCTCTGTGGTAACCACTATCCAAGCGAGTTTTATTGAGTATTGGAATAGCCGTTGGTCTTACCCTGTTGATATGTTAGGTGGTGAAGAACAGCCTGATATTTCATTGATGAACGACATCGCTGCTCCGCATTATCTGAACTACCCTAAATTGCCAGAAGACGGTAAATCGAGCACTGAATTGTTAAAAAGTGTCTTGAGTCAAATGACTTGGGTCAATGCCCGTTTTGTTTACGATCCCCCAGTCCCTATCGACTCAGATGATACTAATTTACCTAAAGCAACGGCTGTGTTACTTGCGGATCTAGCACGTAAGTCTGAACACGAAATCTTGCTAGAGTCTGCCTACCTAGTGTTTGATGATGGACAACTTGATGAGTGGCAATCTCTGAGTAGCAACAACGTTGAAATAAAGGCGCTTACCAATTCTATGGCGTCTAATGATCTGGTGACTAATCATTCTGCTTATGCGGGTCGCCGCTACGACATGTTAGATCATGGTATCGACCTGTTTGAGCTAAAACCAGAATCTAATCTTTGTGAAGCATCTACCCAAGATGTGTCTAAATGTGCTCCGGAGACGGCCTATGGCTTACATGCTAAATCGGTAGTATTTGACCGTAGTATTGCGAGCATTGGATCATTTAACTTCAATTTGCGCTCTACGTATCTCAACACGGAATCGGTTTTAATCATCGAAAATAAAGTCATTGCCGAAAAACTAGCAGAAACCATTGAACAAGCAATGAATGAAGATAATAGCTGGCGCCTAGAACTGGAAGACGGTGATGTGTATTGGTATTCCGGTGAGCAAAGTTGGGACAGCGAACCTGAGACAGGTAAGTGGGAAAGAATGCAATCCGGTTTTCTACAATTGCTACCGATTGAGAAATATCTGTAGCAAAACCAGTACCGTATAAACAAAAAAATGTCAGCGTATATTGCGCTGACATTTTTTATTGTGCTTTCTGAATATCGAGTGTGAGCAGTTTATCGCTTGGTCAGTCCTTTACTGTTCAAGTAAGGAAGGATGTGTGGTCGAGACTCACCAGATAACTTTTGTGTGATCTGTTGTGACCAACTGCTCTGCTTTTGGTTACTTGAACGGCTTGCGTAGTAGCTCTGCATCGAATCATCGTAGCTGGCAATTTCGTCTAGGCTTAGCGGTTGGTATTGGTTTTCGTGCATTACTACGTGAGCAGGAAGGCGAGGCTTAATCTCTGGTTGCTGTGCCGGGTGACCTAAACACATCCCGAACAACACGGCGGTGTGTTGTGGTAGTTCTAACAGTTCATCGACTTGTTGTGCGCTGTTACGCAGTCCACCGATATATACACCACCCAAACCTAGAGACTCTGCAGCCAACATGCAGTTTTGCGCCATGATGCCAGAGTCGACCGCACCAATCAGAGTCAGCTCAGTAAAGTCGGTTTTCACTTCAGGGTTAATTTTAGCGTGACGTTGATAGTCGATACAGAACACCAAAAACTCGGCTGCATTTTCTACGTAAGCTTGGTTACCTGCGTATTCCGCTAGCAGCTTGCGCTTCTCGTTGTCTGTGACTCTAATGATGGAAACAGCCTGTAGTAAGCTCGACGACGATGCAGCAAGGCCTGCTTGAACAATCATGTCGAGTTGTTGCTTTTCTATTGGTTGGCCCGTGTACTGGCGAATGGAGCGGTGCCCCAAAATGGTCTCAATCGTGCTGTTCATAATTTTCAGGCAGTCCTTGTTTTATGATGATATGACAAATCACCATAACGAGATTTGTCGTTGGGGTAAACCACAAAGCAATCTTGTGTGAGCTGAAAATTTTAATGCTGAAGCATTACTTCTGCTGTTCAAATCGCAACATAAACATCGGTTATAGTATCCATAAGTGGAAAATCGCGATAGACAAACTAGGATGAATGAAAGTGAACCCTATAATCAATTCAACAACATGGTAGTTGCTATGAAGAAAATATCCCTTTTGTCAGTTGTGATTTTATCGAGCTTTTCCTTTTCATCTTTTGCTAAAGATTGTGATCCTTTGTTGCTGCCTTCTTGGAAGGATGGTGAAAGCAAATCCGCTATCGTAGATTTTGTTGGGCAAGCCACCCAAACAGAGTCCGAGGCGTTTGTGGCGATTGAAGATCGAATCGCTGTGTTCGATAACGATGGTACGCTTTGGTCAGAACAGCCTTACTACTTCCAATTAGCCTTTGCACTAGATCGTGTAAAAGAGTTGGCTTCTGAGCATCCTGAATGGAAAACGGAAGTACCGTTTAAGTTTGTACTAGAAGGGGATATTGAGAGCGTTCTTGGCAGTGGTGAAGAAGGGTTACTCAAAATCATTTTAGCGACACATTCTGGCATGACAGTTGAGCAATACCAAGAAGATGTTGAGCAGTGGTTAGCGGTAGCAAAAGATGCACGTTTCAATAAAGCTTACACAGACCTGACTTACCAGCCAATGAAAGAGATGCTGATTTACCTACAAGAGCATGACTTTAAAACTTACATTGTATCGGGAGGAGGCGTTGATTTTATGAGAGCATGGGCTCCTCAGGCTTACAACATTCCTTCTGAACAGATTATCGGCAGCGCGCTTAAATACAATTACAACTATAACGATGGTAAACCGACGGTCACTAAAGACTCTTCCATTTTGACCATCGATGACAAAGCTGGAAAAGTATCGAATATTCAGCATATTATAGGTAAAAAGCCTATTCTAGCTGTCGGGAACTCAGACGGAGATCAAGCGATGATGCAATGGGCAACCAGCCAACCAAACTCAATGGCTATGATTGTTCATCACACTGATGGCGAACGTGAGTGGAAGTACGACCGAGAGTCTCATGTTGGGCAACTCGACAAAGCATTAGACGAAGCGAGCTCAAGAGATGACTGGACACTGATCGATATGAAGTCAGATTGGTGTGAGGTGTACTAACGCCAAAACTTTGGTTGGTCAAAAGCAACAAAGGCTCGGGTTCTTAATTCGAGCCTTTTTTATGAACGGAGGTTTTTGGAATAAACGGTTTGAAAGCAATGGTTTGGAAAGAATGGTTTGAAAGGAGTAAGGTGTTATGGGCTCGCTTTAAGCAAGAACGTACTATAAATTTGCAACGCATAACGATTTAATCGGGTTAGTCGGAATCTAAAGGGACAGGAATATGAAAACGATCGGTTTGCTCGGCGGAATGAGTTGGGAGTCGACAATGAGTTACTATAAATCCATTAATGAAGGTGTTAAAGCCAATCTTGGTGGCCTTAACTCTGCAAAAATTTGCATGTACAGCGTGAACTTTGATGAAATCGAAAGGCTACAACACCAAGGACGTTGGTCAGAGACGGCTAACATCTTGTCGGACGCGGCTTTATCGGTTGAGAAAGGCGGAGCGGACTTTATCCTTATTTGTACCAATACCATGCATAAGGTCGTACCTGAGATAGAAAAAAAGATTACTATTCCTATCCTTCATATCGCTGATACCACCGCGCAAATACTGCTTGAACAAGGTGTTAAAAAAGTAGGGTTATTAGGTACGGCTTTCACAATGGAGCAAGATTTCTATAAAGCTCGCCTAGTCAATAAATTCGGTATCGGTGTTGTGATTCCTGATGAAAGCGACCGAGAACAAGTGCACAACATCATTTACCAAGAGTTGTGTCGAGGCGAAGTAAAAGAAGAGTCTCGTGATGTATACCGTCAAATTATAGAGAAGCTAAGCCAGCAAGGTGCTGAGGCCGTTATTCTAGGGTGTACTGAAATCGCCCTGCTGATTCAGCAACAACACACTGATGTTCCTTTGCTCGATACCACGTCAGTCCATGCAGACGCAGCGGTCCGTTTAGCGCTTGGAAACTAGTTTTTAGACCCTCGTTTCGACCTCAATGCAGCCTTTATTGTCGTTTTTGTGTGATTTTTATTCGGATGAGTGAAAGTTTTTTGTACAAAAGCAGGTCGTTAATTAATGAGAAGATACTTTGTTCATTAACCAAGGCTTTATTTATGCGTAAGACTTTAGTTAATGGCTGAGGTATCTAAGCTAATAAGCACTATGCTTCAGTCATGAACAAAAGAGGATTTATTATGAAATGGCTTATCTTATCTGTGACGCTGTTATTCGTGGCAGGATGCCAATCGACGGGCTCTGACACATCATCACATGATCACATGAATAAAATAGATACGAGAGGGTGTAGTAGCTAGCTCCTTTTTGGAAACACCTCTTTAGCTATCCACTTATTAGAAAGACCTCTTTAAAGCCTTACGATTACGTGAGGTTTTCTTTTATTCAAAACTAATCCATCTGTTTTGTGGATGGGTGCTGTACATTTTTGAATCAGAATTGTCTATATTCTATGCTGTGTACTGGATCTCATTTGTTATTTAAACCACTTGCTAAGGTTAATAATGAAATGTTTTTAATACCAATCACTTTACTCAACTTAAGAGGTTTCTATGCTAGGTGAAAATCATTCTCTTGTTCACGAATTTCCTGAAATGAAAGATAAAATTGCTGAGCTTGTTAAAACTGACGATGGATTTGCTGAAGATATGAAGACATACGACAACCTTGATAAAGAGATTCGTAAGCTTGAGCTGAAAGATTCACCCATTGATGACGGTTCGATGCACCAGCTAAAACATGATCGTTCTGTACTTAAAGACGCGCTGCATGCTCGCTTAGTAGCTTAGTAGCTTAGTAGCTTAGTAGCTTAGTTGATCGAGATAACATCGTTTTAAAATTGTTAAACTCCTTCGGGAGTTTTTTTAGTTCAATAATATGGCCAAAATGAAACGTTCATAAGTATTACATTGCTATGTTTTTGGCAAGTAATGTGGTCTATTAACAAAGGATTTTTAAGATTTTATTGGTAATCGTATGAATATTGAACACCTTAAGTTATTTGTTCGTTTAGCTTCCACACATAACATCAGTATGGCTGGCCAGGAGCTTGGTTTGTCTCCTGCGGTTGCTAGTTCGCACATCAGTAAACTTGAAGATAATTTAGGTGTTCGCCTGGTACACCGAACGACTCGTAAGGTGTCTTTAACAGAAGAAGGTGAAGCGTTTTTACCTCACGCTGAAGAGGTGTTATCGAGTGTTGATGCTGCCAAGTCGGCAGTCGGTGTGGGCTGTGATTCACCAATCGGAACATTGCGCGTTACGGCCTCTGCGTCTTTTGGGCGTTTGCATCTTGTTCCTGCATTGCCTGGATTTCTCGATCGTTACCCTGGTCTAAAAGTCGATTTGAGACTGTCAGACTCCATGGTCGATCTTGTGGAAGGTGGTTTCGATATCGCGATTCGCATCTCTGAACTGAAAGATTCGACACTCATTGCTCGAAAGCTCGCAAGAGACAAACGTGTTGTGTGCGCATCGCCAGATTATCTAATCAAATACGGCAATCCTGCCAAGCCTCAAGATCTTAATGACCACCAGTGTATTAGTTTGATTGGCTTAGAAAACTGGACCTTCAATACCGAAAACGGGCCTAAAACGATTAAGGCATCTGGATCGCTCAGGGCTGATAATGGAGAAGCGCTGCGTGATGCTGCTATTGGTGGGTTGGGTATCACGGTGACATCAAATTGGTGTGCGTATGAGCAACTGAAAAACGGTCAATTGATTAAAATATTGGAAGACTACTCTTTAACGTCAGAACCTGCGATTTGGGCGGTGTACCCAAGTTCAAGGTTGATTGCACCAAAGGTGAGAGCCTTCATTGATTATTTCTCTGAGTATTATGGTAACCCGCCATATTGGGAACAAAAGTAGAGTCAGATAGATTTAGAGAAAAAGCCCTGTGTTTCTAAACTAATGCATTAGAAAAACAGGGCTTTTTGCTTAGAATCAGAAAATCAATTGAGCGTAGCTGTCATTAAGAAAGCGTAGCCGCGATGATCTCATCAATTTTAGCGACAACTTGCTGTGATTTATCACCATAAATTGCATCTGGGTGTGGGTTAGCAAAGGTATTGTTGTCGTTATCGAAGTATTGACCGCCAGCTTGTGCGAACTCGTCAGACAATGAGGCGCGAACTAGAATATCAGAGCCAATGCTTAGGTCGCCGCCTGCAATGCCGTACGCATCTTTCACCATCTTGCTGCCTAGTAAGGAAGCCGGGTTTACTGCAACAACCATCGGCCCTGTTGAACCTAATTCTTTTGCCATTTTACGAGTCCACATGGTGATCGCCAGTTTGCTTTGTGCGTAAGCATCACCATCAGAAAGCGTTTTTTTCCCTTCGAGAGCTTCAATACTTACTGCCGCTTGTGCCGCTGAAGATAGGTTCACCACTCGGCTAGATGAACCGAGCAATGGCAATAGACGTTTGGTTAGGTGATAAGGCGAAACCGTATTCACTGCAAAACGAACATCTAACCCGTCTTTAGTTATTGGGTTCGGAGTGTTGAACACGCCAGCGTTGTTAATCAGTACATCAATCTTATCGTGCTCAGCAATCACTTCGTCGGCCAACGTATCGACCTCCGCCAGAACCGATAAGTCTGCTACGTAGCTTTGAATTTTCGCTTCAGTCGAGAGCGTCACAAGCTGTTGCTCAACGTTTTTGAGTTTGCTTGGGTTACGTCCATGCAATAAAACGTGGTGGCCTTGTTGAACGAGTACTTTTGCAGTTTCGAAGCCGATACCATCAGTAGAGCCAGTGATCAGGATAACTTTTTGCATGGAATAGATTCCTTATTAAAGCGCTGACATCGCGAGCGTTTTTGAATGTGTTGTTTCGTTGAGATAAAGAATAACAACCTTTTGTAAAGTTGATAATCCAGCAGATTAATAAAACACTATTTAGTTTTTATTGAAAATAGGGGAATGAACAAAGCCTCAGTCAGTGTGAAGGAGACGATCAATCGAGAGGTTTATCTGATCGAGCTCTTAGATCGGAATAGTAGACAATAAAAAAGCTTAGCGTGGGGAGCGCTAAGCTTTGTCATTATTTATATTCAGGAGCAGATGGTTTTGCTAGAAGAACTAACCGACTTGAGAAAAGTTCACCACAGTGCTTTCAAGATTCTCTTTTAAGTAGCTAGAAACTGCATGCTGCTCTGTTTCACTTAAGTACAGACCAAGCTTGGTTCTGCGCCATAAAATGTCTTCGTCTGTTAGTGCCATCTCTTCATTGATCAAGTAATCTATCTCAGCTTGATAAACGCCGTGTGCTTCGCTTGAGAATTGGATACCAAGATCAGCTTCGCTCGTTGCACCTTCCAGCAGCTTCCAAGTGTAAGTACCAAATTGAGTCACATAACGTAGTAACAGTGCTTCTGATATCCAAGGGTACTTGGTGTGGATCATCTTAGCGAGCTGTTCTCTGCTGCAGCTGAAGTTACCACCTGGCAGGGTATCGTTAGCCGTCCACGGAGCGCCCATGTTGGTTAGGTAAGGGTTGAGTTTCTTAAGCGCCGCTTCACCTAGCTTACGGTAGGTGGTTAGTTTGCCGCCGAAGATCGAAAGTAGTGGCGCTTGGTCTAGCTCGGCATCTAATTCCAGTGTGTAGTCACGAGTGATCGCTTGTGGTGAATCCGATTCATCATCACAAAGCGGTCTTACGCCACTGTAAGTCCAAACTACATCTTCACGCGCTAACTGTTGTACGAAGTGCTGGTTAACAATATCAATTAGGTAATCCACTTCTTCATCGTTAATCTCTACTTTACGTGGGTCGCCTTTGTACTCAAGATCGGTAGTGCCAATGATCGAGAACTTATCTAGGTAAGGGATCATAAACACAATGCGATTATCTTTGTTCTGCAGAATGTAGGCTTGTGGTTCGTCATGAATGCGTGGCACGACAATGTGCGAGCCTTTAATCAAACGAATATTTCGAGGAGAAGCCTGTTTTAGCCCGTCATCAAAGAATTGCTTAACCCAAGGGCCGGCAGCGTTCACTAGCGCTTTCGCTTTGCGCTCGAAACGTTGATCCGTCATTACGTCGTGGATCGTTACATGCCAGATTCCACCTTCACGATGCGCTTTTTCAACTCGGCAATAGTTACGCACTTCTGCGTTATTCTCTTTAGCCGCTAGAACGTTGAGCAATACCATACGCGCATCATCAACCCAACAATCTGAGTATTCGAAGCCCGTCTTCATTTCTGGTTTCAATAGACCTGATTTTGCTAAGTTGACTGTCTTACTTCCTGGAAGCGTGGTGCGTTTACCCAAGTTATCGTAAAGGAATAGGCCACAGCGAATCATCCAAGCTGGGCGCAAAAATGGTCGATGAGGTAAACGGAAGCGCATTGGTTGTGCAACGTGAGGTGCTTTTCTTAGCAGAACTTCACGCTCAGCAAGTGCTTCCGAAACCAAACGAAACTCGTAATGTTCAAGGTAACGCAAGCCACCGTGAATTAGCTTTGAGCTCGCCGATGACGTAGCAGAAGCAAAATCATTCGCCTCGTATAAACCAACGTTAAGACCTCGACCTGCCGCATCTGCCGCGATGCCCGCACCATTGATGCCGCCGCCGATCACGATCAAGTCTAAAGTGGAAGATGTACTATTTTTTGAATTATTTTGTTGAGCACTCATGATTTTGACCTCTTTCTGAGCGAACGAGCATTTTAGAACATAATTGAATCCTATATTAACTTTCGTTTGCGGTCATTTATTATTTTCGTTTATGAGCGTTTTATGTGATTTGTGCATAAAAAAACCTCTGCTTATGAAAGCAGAGGTTCAAATAAGTCTAATTCGAGCATAGAAGCGACAGTGACAACGAGCAAGTTTTACTTTATTAACTTTTCTATAAAGAATCGTGATTCATTTAAGAAAGTGGCGTCACTGAGTTATTTTTTGATTTATACGCTCATAGGACGAGCGGTATCGATCACTTCTAATGGTATTGCAGAATCTTTAAGGATGTTGAGAATCTCTTCTGGTGGTTGCTTGTTGGTAAATACCATGTGCGCTTGAGATATGTTACCAAGCTTAACCATCGCGTTACGGCCAAATTTACTGTGATCGACCGCTAAGAAAATACTGCGGCTATTATCGATAATCGCTTGTTTTACGCGAACTTCATGATAATCAAAGTCAAGCAGTGAACCATCAAAGTCGATGCCGCTGATGCCCAAGATACCGAAGTCGAGACGGAACTGCTTTACAAAATCGAGTGTCGCTTCACCGACAATACCACCATCGCGGTTTCGTACTTCGCCGCCCGCCAAGATAACCTTAATCTCAGGGTTCGGCAGAAGGATACTTGCTACATTGATGTTGTTGGTCACGACTCGTAACTGTTTGTGGTTTTTGTTAAGTGCTCGGGCAACGGATTCTGGTGTAGTTCCGATATCGACGAATAGAGTTGCGCCATCTGGAATGTGCTTAACCAATTCATCCGCAATTACGTCTTTTTCGTTAAAGTTAAGTGCTTTACGCGTGTTGTAAGAGGTGTTTTCTGAGCTTAAAGGAATGGTTGCACCGCCATGATAGCGACGAATTTTGTTGCTGTCAGCGAGCTCATTTAGGTCACGTCTGATGGTTTGAGGACTTACATCAAACTTCTCTACCAACTCTTCGGTACTCACATACCCTTGTGTTTTAACCAGGTCGACTATCTGCTGGTGTCTTGGTATTTGCTTCACTTTACTTACCACTCCCTGCACGCTGCTGTGTTTTAGCGCACTTAATTCTAAATATCACCTCGCGCTATTGTGCTCGAATTGATACTCAGAGAGAAGTAATGATGGTAAGGAATCATGTCTAAACCGCAAAAACGAAGCTCAAAATGTAGAAATAACCACTGAAACGCAAAAAAGAGCACAAGATTGTGCTCTTTTTGGTTTCGTTTACTGAGAATCGAATAACCGGTTTAGTTGGGTACGTTTATTCGTATCTTAGTTTTAGTCTGGGCATTTGGACTAGTCTTGACCTTCGTCTTCATTGTGAAGCTCAGACCAAACTTGCGCACACTTGATTGCGCGTTTCCAACCTTTGTAACGGCGGTTGCGTTTTTCTTCATCGTGATGTGGCATAAACGTACGGTTTAGTACGGCTTTATCTTGAAGCTCATCAATACTGCCCCAGAAACCAACCGCTAGGCCCGCAAGGTAAGCAGCACCCAATGCCGTTACTTCTGTTACTTCAGGACGGTGAACTTCAGTATCCAATACGTCTGATTGGAATTGCATTAGGAAGTTGTTTGCTACTGCGCCCCCATCAACACGTAGGTTGGCTAGCTTAATACCAGAGTCAGCTTGCATTGCGTCTAATACGTCGCGAGTTTGGTAAGCAATGCCTTCCAGCGTTGCACGAATGATGTGGTTCGAGTTCACACCACGAGTCAGGCCAACAATCGTACCACGAGCATAAGCGTCCCAGTATGGCGCGCCAAGACCAGTAAAGGCAGGAACAACATACACACCATTTGACGAGTCTACTTTCGTTGCAAAGTACTCAGAATCTTCTGCGCCAGCCAGTAGCTTCATTTCATCACGTAGCCATTGGATTGATGCGCCGCCCATAAATACCGCACCTTCAAGTGCGTAAGCTGGTTCGCCGTTAGGGCCACATGCTAGTGTTGTTAACAGGCCGTTCTTAGATGTGACTTTCTCTTGGCCGGTGTTCATTAGAAGGAAACAACCTGTGCCGTAAGTGTTCTTAGCTTGGCCTGCTTCTACACACATTTGACCGTAAAGAGCGGCTTGTTGGTCGCCTGCAATACCTGCGATTGGAATACGAGTACCACCTTTACCACCAAGGTTCGTTTGGCCGTAAACTTCTGAAGAACGTTTTACTTCAGGCATCATTGACGCTGGAATACCCATTTCGTCTAGCAGTTTGTTATCCCAGCATAGGTCGTTGATGTTAAATAACATAGTACGTGACGCATTGGTGTAATCCGTAACGTGAACACGTCCTTGAGTCATCTTCCAAACCAACCAAGTATCAACCGTACCAAACAGTAGTTTGCCAGCTTCAGCGTCTTCGCGAGCGCCTTCAACGTTGTCTAGAATCCATTTTACTTTTGTACCTGAGAAATACGGGTCAAGGACTAAGCCAGTATTGTCACGTACGTAGTCTTCTAAGCCACGCGCTTTTAGGTCTTCACAGATGTCTGCTGTACGGCGACACTGCCATACGATTGCGTTATAAACCGGTTTGCCTGTTTCTTTGTTCCAAACAATGGTGGTTTCACGTTGGTTAGTGATACCAATACCCGCTAGCTCATCGCTGCGGATGCCGGCTTTAGCAAGTGCTTCAACCAATGTAGAGCTTTGAGTTGCCCAGATTTCCATTGGATCGTGTTCAACCCAACCCGCTTTCGGGTAAATCTGAGTGAATTCTCTTTGAGAAGAGCTAACGATGTTTGCATCGTGATCGAGGATTACAGCGCGAGAACTTGTGGTGCCTTGGTCTAGGGCAACAATGTATTTTTGCTCGGTCATGGTAAAAATCCTTTTTGTCTTGTTATTTATATTTTAGTAAATGTAGGGGCGCTTAGGGATTAAGCTTGAGCTTGTTCAGCTTCTTCTGTATCACATTGGTTTGGAATGGTGCAGCCTTGGCCTTCAATTGGCAGGTAAGCACCGATAACTCGTGGGTATAACCAACCACCAAAACAGGCACCAGCAATTGGAGCAAGGATTGGTACGATGAAGTAAGGGATATCACGAGCACCTGTTAGTGCGAAATCCCAGCCTGCAAAGTAAGCGAACAGTTTTGGTCCAAAGTCACGAGCAGGGTTCATTGCAAAACCAGTTAGTGGACCTAAAGAACCACCGATAACCGCGATCAGTACACCAATTAGTAGAGGGTTCATTGCGCCGCGTGATGCGCCGTTGTTCTCATCGCCTAACGCTAAAATAGCGAACATCAAAACAGCAGTAATCACAAATTCCACAGCAAAAGCGCCAAAGAAAGAAAGTGAAGCATGTGGGTATGTTGAGAAAATACCGGCTGTTGATAGTGCATCTTGGCTGCTACGTACGAAGTTATGTGCAATTTCGTAGTCGGTGAATAGGTTACTGTACAGGCTGTAAACCAATGCCGCAGAGCAGAATGCACCAAGTAGCTGAGAAATGATGTAAGGCACAACTTTCGCTTTATCAAAACCGTGGAACATTGCTAAGGCAATAGTCACTGCAGGGTTGATATGAGCGCCAGAAACGCCAGCTGTACAGTAAATGGCGATTGCTACGCCGAAGCCCCAAATAATGCTGACTTCCCATTGTCCGAATGTTGCACCAGTTAATACCAGTGCCGCCACACAGCCAACGCCAAAGAATATGAGCAAGCCTGTACCGATAAATTCGGCTAGGCATTGCCCGAATAAAGAAGGGTGTTTGTTTGTTGTCATGTTCGAGTCCTTGTTAGTTTTTGCTTATCTAGCACGTGCATTGTGCATATATTTGCGAACTCGAAAACAAACGAACATTAAAAGTGAGCGTTTGAGCATAAATTTGTTAATTAAAGTCACTTGAAATGTTAATCCGAACACTTTTGTTCGAAAAAGAAGCTCGCATGAACGTCATTGCTTGAATTGATATGTTCCGTGGTCGCTAAAACTACCTGTATGTAAGTGAATGCACAACTGGTACGAGGAGCCTTCTGTTGGGATTTGTGACGGTACTTCGTGGATGGTGGATTATTAAACTGAAATTTTGTGGACTTTGTAGCGTTCTCAATATGTTAGAAAAGCGTTAACAAACAAGGTGATATTGTCTAAATGAATAAACTACCAAACCCGATGTGGTTTGGTAGTTCGTTTTTTTGGTTTTCTTTTCTAAGCATTAAGCATTAAGCATTAAGCATTAAGCATTAAGCATTAAGCAGTTAATCACTTGAGCATTCAAGAACTAAGCATGAGCGATCGAATGGTTGATTAACTTAGTGCACGGACTTTTCCTTGAGCGACAAAGTAATCCCGAACCGAGTCATACACCCAGTTAAAGCCAATTGCATACAACACGAAGAAAACCACTAGGCCAATGTCCATGATCAGTACAGTTAAGAAATTGAGCTGCAGGACCCACATCAAGACAGGTAGAGTTACTGTCATCAAGCCAAGTTCGAAACCTAGTCCATGTAGTACGCGTGTTTTCTTGGTTCGTTTACTGCGGTCTGCTCCGAATACCTTGTCGTAGCCGTAGTTGTAAACATAGTTCCAAGCCATTGCGATTAAAGACATAGCGAGTGCCAATCCTGCCATTTTCCCCGCGCCATCCCCAGTTATGTAAGTTGCAAGCCCTGCCATCAAAATCAAAGCTGCTAATTCAAATAGCACCATGTGTAACATGCGTTCTTTATGTGACATCTTTTACTCTCTTTATATTTTCTAGCCTCTATGAGCTAATGACTTGTTTAGATAATATCTATTTAAGTGATAATATAAAGATAGTTATCATCAAATATGGTGATAGTAAGTGTTGGGAGATACCGAATGTACAACATTGAACAGCTAAAAATGTTTGTGTATGCCGTTGAATTAGGGTCATTTTCTGCAAGTGCTCGCCAACTTGGAAAAGTGCAATCGGCGGTGAGCCAAGGCATCAGTAATCTTGAAATAGATTTTAATGTTAAGCTTTTTGATCGTTCGACTCGAAAGCCCTCACTAACCAAAGCGGGCGAGCAGTTATTTAAACAGGTCAAAGCAATCGTGCTTCAGGTTGAAGACCTGAATGTGACGGTTAATGCGATGGGGAGCGGTGAAGAAGGACTCATTAAAATTGCATTAGATGATTCATTATTGGTCCCGAACCTATCTAAAATCCTAAGTGAGTTTAGTAAACAGTTCCCTGCGACTGAAGTTGAACTGGTGGCGTGTACCACAACAGAGGTTAATCCGTTGATTATCGAAGAGAGGGCTGACATTGGATTAATGTTTACCAACTTGGCTTTTGACGTCGGATCTGAGCCATGTTTTATCGGTCACTTACCGTTTATTGCTGTGTGTCACCCAAGTCATGCGCTCGCAAAAACAGGTGTTGCGAAACTCTCTGACTTACTTCCGCATCGTCAGTTAATGTTGAGGGGAGACAAAGGTAAGGTGATGGATCAGTTTCCGCTGATTGCCGGAAAGGTATGGTGGTCAAACAGCTTTATTGTTATCAAAGAGGTGGTGCTCGGCAGTGATATTGGTTGGGCTTATTTACCCAAACACCTTGTCGAAGAGGAGTTGGATAAGCAACGTTTAGTAGAGATTAATGTCTCATTCGATCACAAAACATGGTCGCCACCCGTTGATCTTGTTTTGTCTAAAACACGCTCGAAAGGTCCTGCATTACTTTGGCTTGAACAGGCCCTGAAAGGCTTATTGGACGAAACGTAAACTGGACGAAACTGAATAAAGAAAAGGCTCACCGTTTAACGTGTGAGCCTTTCTGTTTTATGTGATGCAGTTTTTTGTTAGTGCTAGATGCTAGATGCTAGATGCTAGCTTTAACGGTTTGACCGTTGTAGTACTTGTCTTTCATCTTAAGCGCAACGTTCACTAGGTAAATCAGTACTGGTACTTCAATCAGTGGACCGATAACGCCTGCAAACGCTTGGTCTGAGTTGATACCGAATACAGAGATTGCTACGGCAATGGCTAACTCAAAGTTGTTGCCTGTCGCTGTGAAGGCAATTGATGCGTTCTTGTCGTACTCAATGCCCATCTTCTTACCAATGAAGAAGCTGATGAAGAACATCGCTGTGAAGTAGATAGTCAGTGGAACAGCAATCAACAATACGTCCATTGGCAGTTCAACAATCATCTCGCCTTTTAGGCTGAACATCAGAACGATCGTCGCCAGTAGCGCAATCAGTGTGATTGGTGAGATGCGTGGAATGAACACATCGTTGTACCACTGCTCGCCTTTCATCGACACAAGGATCTTACGGCTTAGGAAGCCCGCTAGGAATGGGATACCTAGGTAGATAAGAACACTGTGTGCAATATCGATCATCGAGATATCAACCATCATGCCTTCGTAACCAAATACTGGTGGAAGAATGCTGATGAATAGCCATGCCATAAAGCTGTAGCTCACCACTTGGAATGCACTGTTTAGAGCAACCAATGCCGCACCGTACTCTTTGTTACCGCCGCCGATGTCGTTCCAAACCAGAACCATTGCCACACAACGAGCAAGACCAATCAGGATCACACCGACCATGTAACCTGGGTGATCACCCAAGAACGTCAGCGCCAATACAAACATTAGGATAGGGCCAACCAACCAGTTCATGATCAGAGACAGTTTAATGGCTTTCTTATCTTTTACCACAGTGCCCAATAGGCTGTAGTTAACCTTAGCCAAAGGTGGGTACATCATTAAGATAAGGCCAATCGCAAGTGGAATGTTGGTAGTACCAACCGACATCGATTCATTCCACTGTTCGATCTGTGGGAACAAGGTGCCAAGCAGAACACCAAGCCCCATCGCAATAAAGATCCACAGTGTTAAGTAGCGATCTAGAAAACCTAACTTTGGTTTCATGATATTTTCTCTTTAGTTGATATCGTTAATCGTCGAAAAGCGATATTAAAAAACAAAAAAATACGCTTAGTTTGTTCTGTATTCGACAAACTAAGCGCGATGAATCTATTTTAATATGGTATCGATTAGCGTCTCAAATTGCTGAATCTTATCTCGATTAATGCGGTAGCACATTTTCGGTGGTATCGATTCAGCAGTGATGAAACCAGAGCTTTTCAAGATTCTTAGGTGCTCTGATACTGTTGATTGCGCCAAACCTAATTCGCTAACCAAGTCGCTGTTCAAGCAGCCCCCCGATTTTTCTAGCGTTGAAAGGATACTCAATATACGAACTCTTGCCGGGTGAGCAAGCGCTTTGGCCAGAGCCGCCATTTGCGTTTCAGCTTCGGCATCACCATGTCCGATTGGTAGAGCACAGCCACCAGTTGTAGGGCAAGTTTCGTTCATATTGATGTTTCGCTTTCTATAATCGTTAAAAGACGATTAATAGTAAGCCCATTTTATATAAGGGTCAATGTGATCTTTCAATTTGCTTTTAAATTGGATGTCAAAATCCATATTTATCATTGAAATTCAATGGACTAAGACTTGGATGAACCAAACCAGTATAACGGCCACTTTTGTTGTGAATCGCTGTTATTCAATAGCGCACTGATACCAATCAAAGCGATGCTGCCTACTAATACGGGAGTGAATAAGAACGTCCAATCCACATGCGTGGTACCCGCTAAAGCTATCACAATCGGATTAGCGCCAGCGGGTGGGTGAACCGCACGAAAGTATTGCATTAGCATGATGGATGAGCCGACAGCGATTGCCATGGTCAAATAAGAATCCCCAAAGCCATATAACGCGATTAAGCCCACAGCAGCCGAAATAAAGTGACCCGCAATGACGTTTCTAGGTTGAGCTAACGGCGATGTTGGCACCGCAAACAGCAGTACGCACGTCGCACCAAATGGAGCCATTAACCACGGGAACCCAGAGCTTTCTGCTAATAAGCACAAGATTAAGATACCGAGCGTACCGCCAATAAAACCTTTAACAAGCTGGCTTATGCTTGCTTTCGGAGGAAGGGCTCCACCACCAGATAGTTTGTTGATCATAATCGTTTCCTCTTCGTTTTCTGTTTTTTATTGAAAGTGTACAGATCTGTACTGTTTGATTTGGATGATACAGATCTGTACACTTCTTGCAACGAGAAATTGAGCTCTACGATTTCAGAGCGAGTCGAGGTTGATGAACGATGAGTAAAAAAGATCTGATTCTGGATGTAGCAGAATCGTTGTTTAATCAGTTTGGTTATACCGCTGTTGGGGTGGATATGATTAGAGATGAGGCAGCGGTTTCCAAAACATCCATGTACCGCCACTTTGGATCGAAAACCAAGCTGATTGAAGCCGTGTTAGAAAGGCGTCATCAGCGTTTCGAGTCGAGTTTAGAAGCGGCACTATCATCAACTTCTGGATTACAAAACCAACTCGATGCGCTGTTAGATTGGCACCTTGCATGGTTTGAACAACCTGACTTTAAAGGCTGTATGTTCATGCACGCGCTGGCTGAATTTAAAGAGTCTGAAGATGACATTGCGATGCTCTCGCGACAGCACAAGGTTTGGCTCAAAAATAGCATTCGTGATGTGTTAAGAGGTAATAAAGAAGTCGACACTGCAATACTCGAATTACGCAGTGAATCGGTTATGACTTTTATCGAAGGACTTATTGTAAGAGGTGAATTTGGTCAGCTTGATTCAAAGTCAGACTCAAACAGACAAGCCTACCGAAAAGCATTGCATTCACTGGCTATTCTAGCGATATAATCGAACGCAGAACCGTTACACAAGATAACGAAAAATCATAATTTACACTTTAATCTTTACTTATAGGTAAGCCCTGAAATGCCACAACAGAACATCAAATTTATCGCTGCTGATATGGACGGCACTCTGCTTAATGAACACGGAAAGTTAGACCCAGAATTCTTCAATCTTTATGAGCGACTAGAAGCTCAAGACATCATTTTTGCTGCGGCATCGGGCCGCCAGTACTACAGCTTGATGGAAACTTTTTCCCCGCTAAAAGATCGCATGATGTTCGTTGCTGAAAACGGCACATTAGTGATGCACAAGGGCCAAGAGCTTTACAGCTGCTTACTTGATACTGATGCCATCAAAGAAATCATTAAAGAAGCGCGTGCGATTGAAGGCGCGCATGTAGTGCTATGTGGTAAGAAATCAGCGTACATCGAAACCAAAGATGAGCGTGCTCTGGCGGAGATCTCTAAGTACTACCATCGCCGAGAGCAAGTAGAAGACTTACTGGCGGTAGAAGACGATTTCATCAAGGTGGCTATCTGTCACTTCGACGGTTCACAAGAGAAAGTGAACCCAACTATTGATGCCAAATTCGGTGAGAACTACCAAGTGGTTGTGAGTGCAAAAATTTGGTTGGATGTGATGAACGCTGAAGCGTCAAAAGGTGCGGCGATTAAGCATCTACAAAACACATTAGGTTTCACTTACGAGCAGACCATGAGTTTTGGTGATTACCTGAATGACTTGGAAATGCTTAAAGAGAGCTACCACTCTTACGCGATGGAAAACGCGCATCCCAAGTTAAAAGAGATCGCACGTTTTAGCGCGCCAAGTAACGTCGATGCCGGTGTATTCCAAGTACTTGAGAAGTTGCTAGCGTAACGCGGTTAAGCTCAATCCGATTTTTATCAAAGCCAACTCGTGAAGATGAGTTGGCTTTTTTGTTGGTGAGCCTGAGCTTTATAATTCGTCTTAACATTGATTCGCCAACGTACATTCAGGTTTGATTTGTTTACCAAGTTTACTCATCCAAAATGTAGCAGCTAGAACCACAATCCCTGCAATGATAAAACCGTACACAATGGCATCTGCTTGCGCCAATACCGCAATCAACACATAGCTTAGGCTTTGTGTGAGTGTGGCAAATAGGGCTAGCCCTCCATCCACTCTTCCTCGCTGTTTCATTGCCACCGCGTGGTGCATCCAATTGGTACGTGCGATTCTATTGAGCGCGTTGAATGCCCCGAAGATGAATGTCAGCACAATGATATACGCTGGGTTTTCTACTTGGCTCATGAGCAGTAAAGAGACGGCGATAATCACCATGGCTAATTGGATGATTGTTTTGTGGGAAGCGGACTTTAGAATTAATGGTAAAGACACGCCAATGATCAATGCACCCATGCCGAGTGAGATGTTGTAAAGCGCGAGCCAATCTCCGGTCACATTGAGCTCTGAAAACCAGATAGGAACCAATCGACTTAAAAAAGTCATCATCGGATATGAGAGACAAGAAACAATCAGGAATCCGTAGAATTGTGGCGACTGAGAAAATACTTCTTTAATCTCGGTTAGCTGCTGCTTGAAAGGTGCGTTGACGCTGTCCTTGATTCGTCTTCTGTACGGTGTCATTAGGTAGCTGATAGCTGAAATGGTCGAAGCAATACCTGCAAAAATCGCAAACTCATTGATGCTCCATTGTTCTAGTAGCACAACGCCCAAAGCCCCAGCACCTAATGTTGTCGACTGCAGAATAATTTCTTGGTGGCTAGAGATTTTGGCGTATTCGTGGTGATCGTAATTTTCTTGTGTAAAGGCGTTGTTGGTGTGCCATGCAAGGCTACTTGAGACCCAAAAGATCAGCTGAGCCGCACCTAACACCATAATCGAGCCAAATCCGAGCCAGTATATAGCTGCGACAATAAATGCGGTTGAAGCTTGAATTATCTGCGCGATGATCAGAATGTGTTTACGAGAATGGCGGTCGATCAACGCAGAAAAATACGGGGTTACTAGAAAAGTTGTGACGGTACAAAGCAGGGCGGTCAGTGCGACAAAAGTCCCCATGTTAGGTGTCGCTAGCATTAACCAAGGCAGCGCTAACATAAACAGCCCTGAGCTGATGCCATCAAAGAAACGTCCGGTAAGGTAGGGTGGTGTTTTTCTCTTCATATCGTTGTCTCATAGTCTCTGTTTTGCATAACTCTACAACTTAAAGTTAACTTTAAGTCAAAGGTTAATTGGCAGAAGTTGAAGTTATTTTGGAGGGAAGATATTGATATTTGAACGATTGTTCATCTTGTTGTAGTCTAATCAGAAAGATGGGTATTCACTTTGAATTGGATACACTTTACTAACGACATTTGGAATGACGATGAGCAATAAACTTCAACTCGATATTATTTCTGACGTAATGTGCCCATGGTGCGTGGTCGGTTACAAAAACTTAGAACAAGCCATTGCTGAGCTTAGCTTGGCAGGTCAAATTGAACTTGAATGGCAGCCGTTTGAGCTGAACCCTGATATGCCGCAAGAGGGTGAAAACATGCGAGACCATATCATGAGAAAATACGGTTCTAGCGCAGAAGAGAGTCAGCGTTCACGTGAGCAGATCGTGGATCGTGGTAAAGCGGTTGGGTTCGACTTTAACTTCTATGAAAGTATGAGAATGGTGAATTCACGTCATCTGCATGTACTTCTCGACTTTGCGCTAGCGTATGGCAAGCAGACTGAGTTAAAGCTACGTTTCTTTCATGCACATTTTACAGAAGAAAAAGATCTGTCTGATCTTGAGGTTATTGCTCAAGAACTTGAAGCGGTTGGCTTGGATTCTAATAAGGCATTGAAGCGTCTAAAGAATACCGATAACTTGAAGAAAATCCAAGCTCAAGAGTTTGAATGGCAACGCATGGGTATTTCAGCGGTGCCAACAGTGGTATTCAATCGTAAAAGTGCGGTAACAGGTGCTCAGACGGTAGAAACGTACAAGCAAATTCTTCAAGAACTTATTGCTGAATCATAAGCCGATCATTGATATCAATTAGAGTCTGAATCTCATGGAATCACTGTCACTCGCTCAGGCGCAAAAAATGGTACTGCTTTCGCAGAAATTGCCACCTAAGAAGCTGCCGCCTAAAAAGCAACGTAATGGCGGCTCCTTGGCGAATACGCTGTCTGCGATTGAAAACCTTGGGTATGTGCAAATTGATACCATCTCTGTGATTCAGCGAGCTCACCATCATACGCTGTGGAATCGTAATCAAGACTATCAGCTTGATCATCTCGACAAGCTGTTAGAGCGTCGAGAGGTGTTTGAGTATTGGTCGCACGCCGCCGCGTATTTACCCATGCGTGACTTCCGATTCAGCCTACATCGCAAGAGTGGATTCGCAAGCGGTAAGCTTAAGCATTGGTATAAAAAAGACGATGCCCTGATGGCGCATGTTCTCAAACGTATTGAGAGCGAAGGGCCGTTGATGGCGAAAGACTTTGAAGGGGATAGGCCAAACCCCGGTGGGTGGGGCGGTAAACCGGCCAAGCAAGCATTGGAAACCTTGTTCATGCAAGGCGATTTAATGGTGCCAAGCCGAGTGAACTTTCATAAAGTGTATGACTTAACCGAGCGAGTTTTACCGAGCGGAATTGATACCTCTGAACCGACTGAACAAGAGTACATCGAGCATCTGATAACTCGTTATTTAGAGGCTAACGGAGTTGGAATAGCGTCGGAAATGAGCTACCTACTCAAGAACACAAAGCCTCTTATTCAGAAAACACTCCAACAGATGTTTGAAAATAATCAGGTGCTGAAAGTGGATGTTCAAGGTTCTGATTACTATGCTCTGCCGGATGCCTTTGACCTGTTGAATCAACCCCTTTCTAGAACCAAACTAAAGATACTGTCGCCATTTGATAATTTGTTGATTCAACGTAAACGAATGCAATCATTGTTCAACTTTGACTACCTCCTTGAGTGCTATGTGCCAGAGGCCAAGCGTCAGTTTGGTTACTTTAGTTTGCCTATTCTGTGGCAGGGTGAGCTGGTGGCACGAATGGATTGCAAAGTTGATAGGAAGAGTGGCTTACTCAATATTCGTAACTTGGTTGTTGAAGATCGAATCAAAAACCATGAATTATTAATTCACGCCTTATGCGATGAGCTTAAACACTTCATGGTGTTCAACCAATGTGATGAGATGGTCGTCCATAACACTACTCCTTCTGAGCTTGGTAAGCACTTGATGAGTCATTGGCAAATGGTTTAGCGTTCATCGTTGCTTTAAAGCCATTAGTAACGCAGCCCACCTTAGTTACTCAGATCACTCTAGTTATTTAGAAAGCTCGGCTAACAAGAACTCGACAAAGGTTCTGTTCTTCAACGACAGTTGCTTGGTCTTGTAGAGTAAGTGAATAGGTTTGGGTAACGGTGCCATGCCGGGCAAGATCTCCAATAGCATTCCACGCTCAATTTCTTCGGCAACTAAGATAGTCGGCTGTAACAATACGCCTACGCCTTGAAGGGCAGCATATCGCAACACATCCCCATTGTTCGACATCAAACGTACTTGCCCTTTATTCACCGCGCTATGCGTTGCTTGGTGGTTCTGAGGAGCTAGGAGTTGCGATTCACTGCTTTGCGCACCCCGCGCTTGTGTATCTCGACCACTCACATCACGACGACTGCTATAGCTGAATCCAAGCGATGGGTGTTGTGCAAGGTCTTCCAACACACGGATTTCTGCATGTTGGTTAAGGTACTCAGGAGCCGCGCAGTAACACATCTCATAATCCCCTAAGTATCTAGCGACTAAACTAGAGTCAGATAGATCGCCGATTCGCACAATCAAATCAATATCGGATGAATAAGGGTCGACAAGGTCATTGTTCAACACGAGTTCGACGTTGATCGTTGGGTGATTTGCGAGGAACTTAGCCACTATCGGGGCAAGTACCTTGTTTCCATAGGTGACCGGGCAGTTTATTTTTACCGTGCCTTGAGGCTGGTTTTCCAAGGTTTGAATCAGGTTTTCAGCATTGCTGAGGTCTTCAAGAATTCGTTTACATTCTCGATAATAAAGCTGACCTGAATCGGTTAAAGATTGCTTACGCGTGGTGCGATGAATCAGCTGAGAGTTAAGGCTCGTTTCAAGGTGGTGGACATGTTTACTGATCATGGTTGCCGACAGGTTGAAGTGGTTGGCGGCGCTGCGAAAGCTGCCTTGCTCCACTACGTAAACGAAGACCTTCATGCTAGTTAACTTATCCATTAAACACTCTCAGTTGATAAATAATAAACAAAAGGTGAGTTTATCAATTATTAGGGGTTAATTATATTAATGGCAAACCGATAATTAACTTAAATAAGAGCGTGAAATGCCTCAAACAAACGAAACCATCTTTGTGACTGCCGAACTTAAGATCAAAACCAACATTGAACGTGAGGCTGCGGTTGAAGCTATCGAGCAGTTTTGCCTAGACATGCAAAGCGAACCTGGCTGCCTACAAGCAATTGCGACCTATGATCAAAGCCAAAGCGATCGTGTGATTTTGCTTGAGCAATACGCAAACCGCGAGGCTATTAATCAGCACTTTGTGATGCCTCATACCCAAGCGTTTATTGAGCGTGATATTACGGAATTGGTGCAAGCATTTGAAACACAACGTGGACCTATCAAAACACAAGAGCAGGAGATCTAAGACATGAAATGGGGAATCCTAGGAACCAGTTTTATCTCAGGTGTAATGGCCGATGCGATTAAAGGTGATGCTCAAAGTGAATTGTATGCCGTCGCTGGACGCACAGAGAAAACACTCAATGAGTTTGCTGCACAGTACCAGCCAACACGAACCTTCAACAGCTACGAAGCCTTGATTGAAGACGAGTCGGTCGGCATTATCTACATTGCTCTTCCAAACCACGTTCATCACGAATACGTGATTAAAGCGGCTCAAAAAGGCAAAGCTATCTTGTGTGAAAAGTCTCTGTCGGTTGATATGGAAAAAACCGAGCAAGCTTTGCAAGCAGTGAAAGAAGCGGGCGTATTCTTCGCTGAAGGTCTGATGTACCTAAACCATCCACTGATCGCCAAGCTTCATCAAGAGCTAGCGACAGGTGAGATTGGCGAAGTGCGCTCTATTCAAGGTTCCTACGTTGCGGCGATTGATCAGTTCGTTAACCCTGCGAGCAAGGGTGCACTGTACAACTTGGGTTGTTACCCAATGTCGCTGATTCACTCTGTTGCGCAGCAGCAATTTGGCGAGAGCGTGTTCGATGATGTACAGATCTCAGCAATCGGTCGACGAGGCCAAGATGGCAATATTTGTGAATCGTCGGCGATGATGCATTTTAATGACCGCTTTACCGCACAAATCCATACCGCAGAAGACCACGGCTTAAAGCATGGCTTCACGATTCTAGGCAGCAAAGGCTGCATCACTCTTGATACTAACCCATGGTTACCGACCGAAGAAAACTCGTTTACGGTAGAGATCTATGAAACGTCGACACGTGAAGTGAAAGTTGCAGCCCAAGGCGACGGTTTCCACTATCAAGTTCGTAATATTCGCCAAGCAGTTGAGCGAGGTGACACACAACTTGCTGCGCCAATGGCGACCCATCAAGACTCGCGCGTAATCATGAAGCTATTAACCGATTGGGATCTCGCGGCGAGTTAGTGTTTTAGTCAATTCTATGTTCGCCTCATGCTTGATAGCCTTGTCAGTGATCAAGCAGGAGGCGTTTCCTCTATATCTTCTAGCCGACTCTCCTAATAAATACTTTGCATTTGAAACGGCCACAGTGTCCAATGTCGGTTAAGACAACATTGACAGAAAAACCTTATTTTTTAAGGTGTTAAATAGGACCTTTGCCGCATGCGTAAATCAGACAAGAAGATCGAGAATCAAATCAGAGATGTGTTAAATGATGTTTGTGAAGATACACTGAAAGGCTTCGATGGTTTTTTGTGGGTGACTCACTCGGTCAACTTCTCTTCATTCCCACAAAGTTTAAAAATTGTCTGTGTATTCGATACCAACCAGGATAGAACGAACTTCTTAAATGGCGAAGGTCAACAGAGTGTCTCTGCGGCAATCCAACAAGCGTTCAATCAAGTTGGGATTCAACTGAAGAATATCGATAAGCACATCAGTTACGATACACAAGAAAATTGCGACCGAGACCATCAAGGGAAGTGGAATAAAAGGCTTTAATACTTTTTCTGCTTTAGAGCCCCCCTGTGTTGTGATCAAAAGGTCGTGAAATGAAAAAAGCTTAAATATCGCTTAACAAGAACACACTGCTAAGTGTGTTCGAGCAACTTTTAATACCAGCCTTATGGCTACTCGCAGGAAGTGTCGTTTGGTTTGTTTGGTTTGTGTGGGGGATTAACGTTGTCCCCTTTGACGATCCTTACCTCTCTGATACTGAGTATCAGCGTCTAATTAAGTAAGAAACTCAGCTGATCAATATCGGCCTATGGGTAGGCAAGCTTTATATCGCGTGTGTGGTGATGTTTTTTATTGTACGCGTTAGGAAAGTGCTTCGAGCCTCAAGCGATTGATGAAATCAGTAAGGGTTTCGCTTTGAACAACTTTTTGTATCAATTTGACCTGGGCTTCGGTCATGGTTTTCGCAAGTGCATTTTCTTGTTCGATGCGTTCCATTCGCTCACTAAACGTTTCGGTGTGCGCGGAAAATACAAAAGTAACGGGTAAAACCAATGCCAAAAGGCGCTTGAAAAACATAACCTAACTCGTTGAATGGACTCATGACTATTATGCCGACCAACGACAATATTATTAATGAATAAACACGCTTAACTGTAAAAATTATTTTTATCGAGTGGATAAATAAATGTTCTTGGAATTGGGTTATTCAGGCTCTGAATGTTTGGTTGGTGAGCCTGAAAATTGATGAGGATCCGTTACGAATTAATGACCTTAATACCTTTGTCTTGAAGTTCATCAATCACACTACTCGAAAGATCAATATCGGTGATCACGCCATCAAGCGCGCTTAAATCTAAGGCGTGGAAGGTAGCGATGCGCCCGTATTTGGTTGAGTCTGAAATCAGATAGTTTGAATTAGCTGCTTGAACAATGGCTTGTTTGACTAACACCTTATTTTCACAAGGTGTCGAGAGCCCTTTTAGATTCCAAGATGAAGAAGAGATAAACGCAATATCAATATTCATCCCTGCCAAAAACTCAGCCACTTTACCCCCAATACTCGATTGATTTTCACGGTCAATCTTGCCACCAGTATGGTAAATCTCAGATTGTGTGTTGTTCATTAGGTACGCGGCAATTGCGAAGTCATTGGTGATGATAAGCAGATCACCTCGCCCTGCAAGTTGGTGGGCGATCTCCAAAGAGGTTGTTCCAGCGTCTAAGTAGATAGTCGAATACTTAGGAACCAATTGAGCCGCTAGTTGACCTATTTGAGCTTTTTCGCTTGCTTGCTGTTCTACCTTTATGTCGTGTGACAATTCGCTGTGAAGTGCTTTAGTCAGCTGAACACCGCCCGAAACTGAAATCACTTTCCCTGATGTCTCTAGCTTTACGATATCCCGACGAATGGTCATATGAGAGACCTCTAGGTGCTCTACAAGCTCAGAAATACTGATCACTTCTTGGTGTGATAATAGTGACAAAATGGTTCTCTGACGTTCCGCTGGAATCATGATTCTTCTTCTATGTTCTTATTTTTCATCATCCTATCAATCTTTCTCTGTTTTGTGAATATCTGTGAATATCTGTTGTTAAATAGTAATTAGAACTGTGATAGTCGCCGAAATTACCATTATCAAATGCCTCGAAAGGGTTAAATTACTCATAAGTGTTAACTTTTGTTAAAAGTGTGACTTATCACTAAGTCGCATTCGATTGCTTCACATATAATCACAAACATAAACAATAATTAACAAATTTAGAGTTTAACAATTACGTGAAAGGCATCTTGCTATGAATGAAGTTCAATCTGTTGGTGTTATCGGTTTAGGTTCTATGGGCATGGGCGCAGCGAAGTCATGTGTGCGAGCAGGGCTTGATGTATATGGTTTCGATTTGAATCCGCAAGCGCTTGAAACCTTGGGTGAATATGGTGCAAAAGTGGTCTCGACAAGTGCGGTTGAGTTTGCAGACAAACTTGATTCTGTTTTGATATTAGTTGTGAATGCTGCTCAAGTTAACACGGTACTGTTTAAGACTGGTCTTGCGGCGGCACTAAGACCTAATACACCGATTATGGTATCGGCGACGATTTCCGCGGAAGACGCAAAACAAATCGAAGCTCAGTTATCTGAGTACGGTCTTGTGATGCTTGATGCTCCCGTTTCAGGTGGTGCAGTAAAAGCAGAAGCCGGTGAAATGACCATTATGGCTTCAGGCGCAGTAAGTACATTTGAAGCTCTGGCTCCTGTACTCGATGCAACTGCAGCAAAAGTCTACAACATTGGCGAAGCGGTTGGACTTGGCGCGACTGTGAAGATTATTCACCAGTTACTTGCAGGTGTTCACATTGCTGCAGGCGCGGAAGCGATGGCATTAGCGGCACGCGCAAACATCCCTCTAGATCTTATGTACGACGTAGTGACCAATGCTGCGGGCAATTCTTGGATGTTTGAGAACCGTATGAAGCACGTAGTGGATGGCGACTACTCTCCAAAATCTATGGTCGATATCTTTGTTAAAGACCTCAATCTAGTATCCGATACGGCTCAGGATCTTAAATTCCCACTTCCGCTATCCAGTGCAGCACTGAATATGTTTGTGAGCGCAAGCAATGCTGGCTTTGGACAAGAAGATGACAGCGCCGTTATTAAGGTATTCCAAGGTATTGATCTACCGGGTGTGAATACACCAAAAGTGGAGAAGTAATCATGTTATTAGGCGTTATTGCAGACGACTTTACTGGTGCGACAGATATCGCGGGTTTCCTTGTTGAAAACGGTATGCGCACTATCCAATTAAATGGCATTCCTACTGGTGATTTTGAGGTTGCAGCGGATGCGGTCGTGATCAGCCTTAAATCACGTTCTTGCCCCGTTGATGAAGCTATTACCGACTCCGTTGCCGGGCTTAAATGGCTACAAGCACAAGGCTGCCAACAGTTTTACTTCAAATATTGCTCCACTTTCGACAGCACGGCTGAGGGCAATATTGGGCCTGTCACTGATGCGCTTTTAGCGGAACTTGGGGAATCATTTACGATGGTTTGCCCTGCATTGCCAGTAAATGGTCGTACGGTTTACAACGGTCACTTGTTTGTTTTTGGTGAGTTGCTCTGTGATTCAGGTATGCGTTATCACCCTGTTACACCAATGACGGATTCAAGTGTGGTTCGAATGATGGACGCACAGTCAGCAGGTGTTTCCGGTTTAGTTAACTTTCAAACGATTGAACAGGGCTCTGATGCTGTTACCGCTCGTCTTAACGAACTCAAAGCTCAAGGTAGTCGCTACGCCGTGGTAGACGCATTTAATGCAGAGCACTTGGTGACGTTAGGTCAAGCGGCTAAATCTCTGAAACTAATCACAGGTGGCTCAGGCCTAGCTGCTGGTATTGCTAAAAATTGGACGAAACATCTTGCTGACCAAAGTGATGCAAAACATGCAGGTAGCCCAGTCAAAGCACCAACGGTTGTATTCTCTGGTTCTTGTTCAGTGATGACTAACCAACAAGTTGCGCTATACAAACAGCTTGCTCCTCACTTTGCTATCGATGTCAAGGCTTGCTTAACCAATGATCAATACGCCAATGAAGTATTCGATTGGGTGATGACTCATATTCAAAGTGAATTTGCACCGTTGGTATACGCGACGGCTGAAGCAACGGCACTAAAAGCTATTCAAGAAGAGTATGGCGCGCATGCCTCTAGTTATGCGGTTGAACAGTTCTTTAGCCAGCTAGCGATTAAGTTGCAGCAGAACGGAGTGAAGAACTTCATTGTCGCTGGTGGTGAAACCTCTGGTGTAGTGACCCAAAGCTTGGCTGTGAAAGGTTTTCATATTGGCCCTCAAATCGCACCAGGTGTGCCTTGGGTGAGGTCGGTTGAAGGTGATCTTTCATTGGCACTTAAATCTGGCAACTTTGGTGATGAAAACTTCTTCGCTAAAGCTCAATCATTCTTTTCATAAGCGAGATTCAAATGAGTAAAGTTTTGATGAACGAGCAGCAGTTAAGAGAGCAAATGGTCACGCTCGCTCGTTCAATGTTCGAGCGAGGTTATGCTACAGGTGGCGCAGGTAACCTATCTATCAAATTGCCAAATGGACATTTTCTAGCAACACCAACAGGCTCTTCATTTGGTCGCCTTATCGCTGAGGAATTGTCGGTTGTTGATATTGATGGTAACCACATTTCAGGTAAGAAGCCTTCGAAAGAAGCCGCGTTCCACTTAGCGATTTATAGAAATAATGAAGAGTGCAATGCGATTGTGCACCTGCACTCTACATATCTAACTGCACTGTCTTGCCTTGAAGGGTTGGATGGTAACAACGCGATTAAGGCTTTCACACCGTATTTCGTGATGCGAATTGGTGAGTTACCAGTGATTTCTTACCTACGGCCCGGCGACCCCAAAATTGCTGAAGAGTTGGCAAAACGAGCAGGTGATTATCGAGCATTTTTGTTAGCAAACCACGGCCCAGTAGTCACTGGTACCGATTTTGTAGATGCGGTGGATAACGCCGAAGAACTGGAAGAGACCGCTAAATTGGCGTTCTTATTGAAAGATAAAGACATCCGTTACCTAACAGACGAAGAAGTGATGGATTTAAAAGGGAGAGGAAAATAATGGCTAAGTTCGCTGCAAACTTAACAATGCTGTTCACAGAAGTGCCATTTCTAGAGCGTTTTGAGAAGGCACACCAAGCGGGCTTCAAAGCAGTTGAATACCTATTCCCTTATGCATTTGAGGCCGAAGAGCTTTCAGAAAAAATGCAGAAATTTGGTTTTGAACAAGCGCTCTTTAATATGCCTCCAGGTGATTGGGATGCAGGCGAGCGTGGCTTTGCCGCTATTCCTGGTCGTGAAGATGAATTCAAAGCCAGTGTCGACAACGCGCTTATGTATGCCAAAGCTTTAGGCTGTAAAAAAGTACACGCTATGTCTGGTCTACTGGATGAACGTTTTACTAAAGAGCAACACGTAGAGACGTTCATATCGAACATTCGTTTTGCGGCAGACCAGTTTGCTGAGCAAAACATTGAATTGATGATTGAACCGCTGAATAGCCGTGATGTTCCTAATTACTTCGTTGCTCACCAACGTGATGCTGTCGAACTGATTAAGTTGGTCGATAGGCCAAATGTGAAGTTGCAACTCGACCTTTATCACGCGCAAATTATGGATGGTGATTTAAGTACTTTGATTCGTGAAGTTGCTGCTTATACCGGCCATATCCAAATTGCTTCTGTACCAGAAAGGCATGAACCATCGGAAGGCGAATTGAGCTACCCACACTTATTTAGTGTTTTGGATGATTCAGGTTACCAAGGTTGGATTGGTTGTGAATATAACCCAAGAGGCACGACAGAAGAGGGGCTTGGCTGGGTAAAAAGTTATTTATAGCGTGGTGTGAATGGCGTTTATATGTAACGAACCATAAAAGTAAAAACTGATTTAGATAACACGGCTTACAGGTAAGCCAACACATAACGATAAAGTGCAATAGGTGATCCCGATATCACCTATATGCACCACCCTACAATTTTCATAAAAATGAAGAAAGAGACAAAAGGAATATAAAATGGATGGAGCACTGATAGGCATCGTAATTGGCATTTTAGCCATGATGGGTATGATTATTAAAACGAGAATCCCAGTCGCACTTGCTATGATTATTGCAAGTATCATCATGGGTCTGTTTGCAGGAATGGCACCAACCGAATTGATCAACGCAATTAAAGCAGGCTTCGGTGGTGTTTTAGGCGGCATTGGCCTGATTATCGCGTTTGGCGTGATCATGGGCGCGTGTTTCGAGCGTTCTGGGGCTGCGGTTCGTATGGCAAAAACCTTTGTTAAGCTTTGTGGTAAAGGCCGTGAAGATTTAGCACTAGGTTTCACTGGCGTATTAGTGGCTATCCCGGTTTTTTGTGACTCTGCGTACATCATTTTGCATTCCCTTGTTCGCGCAATCTCACGAGATACGGGTAAGTCAGCGGTTGGCCTTGGTGTGACTCTAGCACTTGGCTTGCTTATCACTCACGCACTTGTGCCACCAACACCGGGCCCAGTTGCTGTGGCTGGAATTCTAGGTGTAGATCTAGGTGAGTACATGTTGTGGGGTTTGATGGTTTCTATCCCTATGATGCTTCTTTCTATGATTTATATTCGCCGAGTAGGTAACGAGTACTACCGCGTACCAAACGGTGAAACATGGATTACGAACCAAGCTGATTGGGCAAACCTTGAAAAAGTAAAAGAAACAGATGACAGAGAGCTACCAAGTAACTTTTTATCATTCGGTCCAATTTTGTTGCCAATCGCATTCATTCTAATCAATACGCTTGTTGGTCAAGGTGATACTGCAATGCACAACGTTATTTCGTTGATTGGTAACCCAGTGGTGGCTGTAGGTATCGGTGTTCTTATGGCGCTATACGGTCTTACTCGCCACATCGAACGTAAAGACATGGTTAGCTCTATGGATGATGCGCTATCGACTACAGGTCTAATATTAGTAGTGACTGGTTGTGGTGGTGCAATGGGGGCTGTACTTAAAGCATCAGGTGCTGGGCCTCAAGTTGCAGAAGCGATCGCGAGCAGTGGCATTCCACCATTATTAGTACCATTAGCAATTGCATCTATGCTTCGCTTAATCCAAGGTTCAGCAACGGCGTCCATGATGGTTGCGGCGACAATGACATTACCTCTTGTTGAAACGTTAGGTTTGGATCCTGTGTTCGTGGCCCTTGCTTGTGCAGTAGGTCCTGTAGGCTTCTCTCACTTGAACGATTCATACTTTCATATCATTAACCGTACGTTAGGTATTACTGAACTTGCAGACCAAATCAAGATCTGGTCTGTGTCTTCAACTATCGCATGGGCGATTGGTGCAAGCATCATCATGGTTCTCAACCTGGTATTTGGTAAAGGCGGTACGTGGATTGATCCACTGATACCAATTGCTGTGTTAGGTGCTCTGTTTGTGTGGCTAAAAAGTAAAGAGAAATCACAAGTAAAGACAGCCGTTACTAACTAATATTGCATAGCTTTATATACTGCCCCTATTAAGTGATTAGCTTGCTGATCTTCAATAGGGGCATTTTTGGATCGGGCACTCATCAAAATTACTAATCTTTTGGATCTCTCAGTATGAAAATTGTTATTGCACCAGACTCGTTTAAAGAATCTCTATCTGCGGTATCGGTGGCGGCGTGTATTGAAAAGGGTTTTCGTGAAATCTTCCCTGACGCTGACTACGTGACCTTGCCTTTGGCTGATGGTGGTGAAGGTACAGTAGATGTATTGCTACAAGGTTTAGCAGGGCAAAAGCGAACACATCAAGTGGAAGGGCCATTGGGCGCATTGGTTAATGCTGAATGGGCGATGCTTGAACCATCCGATCGCAACCCCAACAAAACGGCATTGATTGAAATTGCTGCCGCATCTGGTTTGGATTTATTGACACCAGAGCAACGTGATCCGTTGATTGCTTCGTCTTTTGGTACTGGGCAACTGATAGTAGAAGCAATAGAGCAGGGCGCTCAAACCATTATTCTTGGATTAGGCGGCAGTGCGACCAACGATGGCGGGGCAGGTATTGTTCAAGCGTTGGGGGTTAAATTGCTCGATAGTGCAGAGCAAGAGCTTGGCCGAGGTGGTGCTGCACTTGCAGAATTAGCATCAATAGATCTTACAGGTTTGGATTCGCGCTATGCAGATGTCGAGTTGATTGTGGCATGCGATGTTGATAATCCATTGTGTGGCGATAAAGGTGCCAGCCATGTATTTGGTCCGCAAAAAGGAGCGACACCTGAACAAGTCTTAATGCTTGATAAGGCGCTTGCGAATTTTGCTCAAGTCGCAGAAACGCAAGGTTGTGTAGACGGCGGTGAATCCGTTCAAAAGCGTATGGGTTATGGTGCGGCTGGTGGCTCGCCGATGGGACTTGGTTTGCTATTCAACATGCAAATTAAACCCGGTATCGAGATGGTACTGGACGTTTTGCAAGCCGATGATGTGTTGAAAGGTGCCGACCTTGTGATTACCGGTGAAGGGCAGATGGACAATCAAACTCTGCAAGGAAAAACACCTTATGGCATTGCCAAACGTGCGAGCTTACAGGGCATTCCAACCATAGGAATTGCCGGATCTTTAGGCACCGAAGTAGAAGCGCTTTACGGCGAAATGAGCAGCTTGTTTGGAACTGTAAGATCGCCACAAACTTTAGAAAAAGTATTACAAGAGGCGGAGCTTAACTTAACAAGAACGGCAAGAAATATCGCAGCGACTTTACGGTTAGGTCACAAAATATCTCAAAAATAGTGGGCTTCTACGAGGTAGGCTGCGCCTAGCTTTGGTTTGCTGTGTTTTGTAAGTTCATGATTATTATATTGTAAATATTATTGTCAATATTGAATGATTATGATTTAGATCATTAATTTGATAGGTTTTATCCATGATAACGATAAATACAAACGATTATATTTTACTTTAGCCCAGGCGTATTCTATATCCTTAATTACTGCGTGGTTTTGTGTGATGAATAGCCACCATTCAGAAGTAAAGATGCAACAAAGATGGTGCATCTAAAAGGTAATAAGGAATAGATGATGAGTAAAAAATTAACTACAGCTGCGGGTTGCCCTGTTGCTCATAACCAGAATGTTCAAACTGCGGGTAAACGCGGTCCTCAACTTCTTCAAGATGTTTGGTTTTTAGAAAAAATGGCGCATTTTGATCGTGAGGTGATTCCAGAGCGTCGTATGCACGCGAAAGGTTCAGGGGCTTACGGCACTTTCACTGTGACTCACGATATTACTCAATACACCAAAGCTAAACTATTCTCTGAAATTGGTAAAAAGACGGATCTGTTTGCACGATTTACAACGGTAGCGGGCGAACGTGGCGCAGCGGACGCGGAGCGTGATATTCGCGGTTTCGCGTTGAAGTTTTATACTGAAGAAGGTAACTGGGATATGGTGGGTAACAACACGCCAGTATTCTTCCTTCGTGATCCTCTTAAGTTCCCAGACTTAAACCACGCCGTTAAACGTGACCCTCGCACTAACATGCGCAGCGCGAAGAACAACTGGGATTTCTGGACTTCTTTACCTGAAGCACTTCACCAAATTACTATCGTGATGAGTGATCGCGGTATCCCTGCGACTTACCGCCACATGCATGGTTTCGGCAGTCACACGTTCAGCTTCATCAATGCTGACAACGAACGTTTCTGGGTTAAATTCCACTTCAAATCTCAGCAAGGTATTAAGAACTTGTCTGACGCAGAAGCGGCACAAGTGATCGGTGATGATCGTGAAAGCCACCAACGCGATTTGCTAGACAGCATCGATAATCAAGATTTCCCGAAATGGACGTTGAAAGTTCAAATTATGCCAGAAGCTGATGCGGCAACGGTTCCTTACAACCCATTCGACTTAACTAAGATTTGGCCTCACGCTGATTACCCATTAATTGAAGTGGGCGAATTTGAGCTAAACCGTAATCCACAAAACTTCTTCGCAGAAGTTGAGCAGTCGGCGTTCAACCCAGCAAACGTAGTTCCGGGTATCAGTTTCTCACCAGATAAGATGCTTCAAGGTCGCCTATTTGCTTACGGTGATGCACAGCGGTACCGTCTAGGTGTTAATCATCAGCATATCCCAGTAAACGCACCTCGCTGTCCTGTACACAGTTATCACCGTGATGGTGCGATGCGTGTTGATGGTAACTTTGGTAGCACATTAGGTTATGAACCAAACAATGAAGGCCAATGGGCAGAGCAACCCGATTTTGCAGAACCAGCATTGAATCTTGATGGCGCAGCAGCGCATTGGGATCACCGTGAAGATGAAGATTACTTCTCGCAACCCGGTGACCTATTCCGTCTGATGACACCAGAGAAGCAAGCGATACTGTTTGATAATACCGCTCGTAACTTAGGCGGTGTACCAAAAGAGATTCAACTACGTCACTTAAGACACTGTTACAAAGCTGACCCTGCATATGGTGAAGGTATTGGTAAACTGCTTGAAATCGACGTAAGCGAGTTTAATTCGTAACGGTTTAATCTAATTCGATTTAGATGCTTAAACTTTAAAAGCTGTTGGGTGAACACCTAGCAGCTTTTTTCTATTTTAATTGATAGCTTTTGCCTATCGAAGTTATCAATTTATCCCATTATATTTCTAAGCCTGAGCGGATTATTCTGTCCCTATCAATTTATAAAGTAGTTGGGTTTGAGATGAGTAAAAGCGCATTAATCGTTGAAGGTGGAGCAATGAGAGGTATTTTCGCTGCCGGAGTGTTGGATGCTTTTATGCAAGACGACTTCCGTCCTTATGATTTTGCCATTGGCGTATCTGCGGGTGTGTCTAATTTGGTGGGTTACTTATCTCAAGCACCGAAGCGTAGTTATGATGTTATTACAACGATGGCAACCGATAAGACGTTTTTTAACCCCGCGCGCTTTGCCAAAGGTGGCAACTTAGTAGACGTGAAGTGGTTATGGAACGAATCCAATCAACGTTATCCACTCGATTGTGGTGAGCTGTTTTCAAGCCTCCCACTCATAGCAGCTGTCACAAATGTCGATACGGGTAGTGCAGACTACTATCATATCAAGCCAGAAAACCTTTCTAATGTGGTTGAAGCAACAACAGCTTTACCTATAGCTTACCGCGAAACACCGTGTTTCTCGGGTGGTTGTTATACCGATGGTGGTGTAGCGGATTCGATTCCGGTTCGCGAAGCATACCGTCGCGGCGCACGAGACATTACGGTGATTCTTTCTCATCCTCTTAGCTACCGAATGAAACCGCAGAGGTATCAGTGGATGCTGAAAAAGCTGTTAAAGAAATTCCCAAATATTGCTGAGTCGATGGCTGTGCGCGCCGAAAACTACAACCAGTCTTTGGAGTTCATTCGTAACCCTCCCAAAGATGCGACCATTAAAGTGATTGCGCCGCCAGAAGCCTTCGCGGTGAAGCGTTTGACCATGGATCAAGTGACACTTGATGCAGGTTACGAGATGGGCATCCAAGCTGGGGAAGAGCATATCGCGATCCGAAAAGGCGTGTATGGTTTGGATATTGAAGATTGTCACTTTTGTGTCTAGTTCTGTTTTCGATAATGGACTAAGCTAAAAAGCCACGCTATTCATTAAGACCTAGCGTGGCTTTATATTTTAGAAAACAATCTATTTTTAAAACAATATTTTATTAAAGCAGCCTGTTACTAAACCAGTCTATTACTCGACCAATTCATTACCGCTGGTGTTACCAGTAAAGAAGGCATCAACACTGGTGAGCGTTGTGTTGGCAATGTTGAACAACGCATCTTTAGTCAAGAAAGCTTGGTGACCTGTGAACAGTACGTTGTGGCAAGCGGACAGGCGGCGGAATACATCATCCACAATGACATCGTTCGATTTGTCTTGGAAGAACAACTCTTTTTCGTTGTCGTAAACATCGAGGCCAAGCGCGCCAATCTTGCTCTGTTTAAGCGCTTCGATTGCAGCTGTTGAATCTAACAATTCACCACGACTTGTGTTGACTATCATCACGCCATCTTTCATTTTATCAAATGCAGTCGCATCCAATAAATGGTAGTTTTCTTTGCTCATTGGGCAGTGCAGAGAAATAACATCAGACTCTTGGTAAAGCTCGTCTAGTTCAACATATTTAGCCCCAAGTTCGACAGCCAACGGATTCGGATATGGGTCGTAGCATAGGATGTTCATGCCTAAACCTTTCAGAATACGCATGGTCGCTAGGCCAATTTTTCCAGAGCCTATCACACCTACAGTTTTACCGTGGAAGTTGAAGCCTACCAAGCCCTCAAGAGAGAAGTTTGCATCACGAGTACGCTGATACGCTTTGTGCAGCTTGCGGTTTAAACACATCATCATGCCGACCGTATGTTCTGCTACTGATTCTGGTGAATAAGCAGGAACGCGAACCACTTGTAGACCAAATTCTTTGGCTGCGTCTAGATCGACTTTATCAAAACCTGCACAACGCATCGCAATCAGTTTGGTGCCACCTTGCGCTAGAATTTTAAGCACGTCTCGTGACAGGTCATCGTTTACAAAAGCACAAACAACTTCGTTGTCGTGCGCCATTTTTGCGGTTGTTGTAGTGAGTCGAAAATCGTGAAAATGAAACTCAGCATCGAGTTTACCTTTCGCAAGTTCGAATGATTTTTCGTCGTATGACTTTGAGCTAAAAAAAGCAATGTTGAGCATAGCTTCCTCTCTTACCTAAAATGTGAAGACCCAAAATTTTATTATCTAAAACCGGGTTCAAATTAATAACTTTATTCAGTGTGCTAGAGTTTTTTTGTCTTGTCTATCACCATTAGCCATTGTAATTATTATGGTTAATTAGATTTCACCTTCGCTTTTTTAACATTGAAAACCATATTACGAAGTAGCTAGCTCATAAGTTCATTCAGATTGAATTGATCTTATTTTCGGGTATTAAACATTTTCTTGGTCTCTTTTTCTGACCAGAAGTTGATATTAAACTGAGCATCGTCACTAAGTTCAATACGGTGCCAATATTGCGGAGGGCTTGTCGCAAATTGTCCGGCATTGATGATCACGGTGACTTCTGGTTCTGTCGCATCTGCGTTTGCAAAACCGTGGTAGGTAACCGTACCTTCCATAACACATAATTGACCGAATACACCCTCTGCGGTGTTGTGGTGGCTGATTAACGCGGCAGGCACGTTGTCTTTAGTGAAGAATGGTGTTGAACGTTGAATCTTCCAATGTGAAGGAATGCGTAAATGACTCATATAAAACCTCTCAGACTTTCATACTTTATGTAATGGACGTATCAAGTGCACGATCGCCCCTCAATATTTGTTAACTTTATTACCAGTAGTTTTCGCTACTAAATTGACCTGGTTTTTTACGTAAGTGTTTTTGTAATCCCAATGAGATCAGTGCTTCGCTCGTGTCTCGAACCATTTGGGGATTACCGCAAAGATAGAAGAAACTATGTCTTTGGTTGATAGTGATAGACGAGGCTCGCTCAAGGTCGCCTCCACGTAACAAGCTTGGGATTCGTCCGCGCAATGTTCCGGTGACTGATTCTCTAGAAATAATTGGCACATACTGTAGTTTCCCCTGAAAATGTTGAACAAGCTGAGTGATACGATCTCGATAAGTCAGGTCTTGCTCTGTTCGTACTGCGTGAATCAGCACAAGGTTTTTGAACGATTTACCCTTTTCTGGCCCTAACCCTGCGTCTTTCTGCTGTTGTATCTGCATGCTTTCGAGCATCGAGATAAACGGACCAACCGCGGTTCCTGTCGATAGCATCCATAGATCGTCTGCGATCTCTGGGATCTCATCCAATGTCATAAATCCACTAGGGTCTTTGCCGACAAAGACATCATCACCCACCTTCAGTTGATGGAGTTGAGGAGAGAGCTGGCCGTTTTGATCCTTAACAATCAAAAACTCCAGATGTTGATGACCTTTTGCATGTTCTGGCGCATTCACCATTGAATAAGCGCGTCGAACAAATTCACCTTCACTGTTGCGTAACCCCAACTTTGTGAATTGACCAGCTTGGTAGGATGAAACTGGTGCACTGACTTGGAGTGAGAACAATTGATCGGTCCACTCTATCTTGTGTAGGACTTTTCCGGTTACCAAACCATGAGGAATATCTGTCATATCATCACCTTTACGTAGAGAAGCTATCTCATTAAGGATACTCAACTATCTTACTTTTTGGAGTTGCATGTACCATGCCAATAATGAGAATGCTTATCAGTACTAATTCTTTAGTGGGATATAGGTTTGATTGAGTCAGAAAGACTAGATTATTTTGGTGTCCAAAAGACTCTATTGTGTTTTTTTGTTTCTATTAGCGTTCTGAGAGTTAAGTGAGCCATGTCCGAGATCTGTTGAGTGGTTCGACCCTTAGGATATTCCACCAATAACTAAAGAGAATAATTTGTAGATGCGTATAATGGCGGCTTTCGATCTCAATATAGCCGTGTTTTATGCTTGATAATCTTCGTATGGCCTTGAACGTGTTGTTCGTGACCATCAATACTGCAATGACTGCGTTTACCGTAAGCTTCTTTGGCCTCATTAAACTAATTCTTCCAATCCCTGTTGTGCAGAAGTCATGTACTCGTCTCGCTAACTTCACATTTTGGTGTTGGGCTTCGCTCAATCTTTGGATGTTGAATGTTAATAATGATATCGAATGGCAAGTCGAAGGGGGGGAGGACATTTCAACCAAGCAGTGGTACTTGATGATGTCTAATCACCTGAGCTGGGCGGATATTGTGATTTTGTCTTCTATCTTGAAAGATAAGATGCCGATGACTAAGTTCTTCCTCAAGCATGAATTGTTATACGTTCCTTTTGTCGGACTGGCATGTTGGGGTCTAGATATGCCTTTTATGAGACGCCATTCACGTGAGTTTCTGATTCGTAACCCTGAACGTCGCAATGATGATTTTGACGCAATTAACAAGGCGTGTACTAAGTTCAAGTTGGCGCCGACGACATTGGTGAATTTTGTTGAAGGAACCCGTGCCAACCATGAGAAATTATCGACAGTGAAGACACCTTATCGACACCTACTAAAGCCGAAAACTGGTGGTGTGGCGTTTGCTTTGTCTGCAATGGGTCCGATCTTAGATGGTATTGTCGATGTTACTTTGGCTTATCCAGAGAATCAGACTTCTCCATTTGAAGACATGCTGAAAGGTAAGATGAAAAAGGTGGTCGTGCGTATTAAATTACACCCAATGGATGAGAACGTAAACGGTAACTACTTTGAAGATAAAGCCTTTAAACGCCGTTTCCACAGTTGGTTGAATAACACGTGGAAAGAGAAGGACGACTATCTTGATACGGTTTATGGGGTTGATACGCCCTGTGAGGTTGAAACGTTTGATGAGCCCGATGCGGTTCATAAGAAACAAGAGCAGTAAGCTTAAACTAAACCAATAGCATCAAAAAAGCCGATAGTTCATTGAACTATCGGCTTTTTTATTGAATTGGTTGTATCAGAGGTAAGCGATAGAGTTAGTACTTACTACAGTCAAATCGCTTGGTAAGCATCAATGATGTGCTTCACTTCGCTAGGCTTACCTTGCTGATCTTGGCCTTGATGAATGCGTAAATAATGCTGTAATGTTTTGGCTTTGTATTGCTGAGATATCTGTAACTGATGCTCACAACTTGGCGCCCAGATCTTGTCACCAACGTTTGATATCTCACTAAGTGGTCGAATGTTTTCGCTTTCGCCTTGGTTGTTACTGACCAATAAAATCTCGTAGTAACGGCGGTTCTCTTCAATCAACACTTCGTCAACAAGGCCGAACTTGAGCGCTTTTAAATGGCTTCTTAGTTCGAATTGCTGATGCACTGGGCAAAGCAAAAAATCGATATCTTTGTCTGGATGCTGGTGATGAATGTCGTCGACGAGCTTCTGAGTCAGATCGCCACCCACACCAGCAATAATAACGAGGTGTTTGCCAGTGTGCTTATTCAGAGGAATGGCTGCGACATCTAAACAATAGACTTTCCACTGACTCCGCTTGTGTTGTTCAACGTTGTTATCTTGAGGAAAGTAACGCGTTAATTTGCCTTCAAGATCGTGCATAAGAGAGGGAACAATATCGACAAAGTGAATCAGAGGCGCTTTGTTGTCTGACAACAATTGAACACCCAAGAATCCATGATCACAGCAACAATCCCAAATGTGTTGGTAATCATCGCTGACAAGAGAATGGAGTGTTTGCAGTCGGTTACTTAGCTTCATAAGGTTCGTGTCGTTAGGAATAGGGTATTGTCGTGGCGAAGGCGCATTGTAATGACTTTCTATAAAAACAAAAGCACCTAGAAAATAAATCCTAGGTGCTTAAGAAGTCGATGCTTGAAACAATGAGTGACTTCAAGGCTCTTTAAGATTCTTTTGCGACTGCTCTTATATGGCCTTCTACTCTGTTCTTTCCGAGTTGTTGGGCGATAAGTTTCGCCTGTTCCGCTAAAGCTAACGCTGAATCTCTTTCGCCTTCTATTCGTGAAAACCCTACACTAACACCTAACGAAAGCGTGATGTCTGGTGTAGCGATAGTTTTCTCTGAGATCCTAATTCGACATTGATCCAATTGGAATTTGGCATCTTTAGCATCATTTGCTTTGAATAAGATGGCGAACTCTTTCCCACCAACTCGAGCAAGGCACAAGCTCCTTGGTTTAGGGAAGTAGGAACGTAGAGTTTCTGCAGTGAGCTTTATCATATTGTCGCCAATCGCTTCACCGTAGGCGCGGTTTACGTGGTCAAAATTATCGATATCAAGTAAAGCAACATAGGTCTCTGGCTCACTTGCGTAGTTTTTTAATGCGACATTGAAACTACTTTTGTTATCTAGCTGCGTCATCAGATCCTTGCGGCTCAATTGGTGGTTGAGTAACAAGTTAGATAAAGAGACTTCAGTGTAATCTCTGATCATACGCAGAATACTTTGGCTGATCGGCAAACTCGCATTCACATAGAGAATCGCAATCAACTGTTTGCGAGAGTGTAAAGGAATACAGTAATGACGTTGATGGATCTTGAGTTTACATGCCAATGGATCTGCGTACTTTCCGTTTCGGTAAACCATGGTGTCTTCTGGAAAGCGCTCTGCAAGGGATTGACCATAGTGTACTGTTGATTTGTTCCCATGATAATCAATGGTACTAAACGAATGATTTTCCGGCTGATAAAGGCAAAACTGAACGCCTTTATGGTACGTAAAACTATCCAGTATCGATTTTAACTCTCGCTTAAAGCTGGCGAGGTCATCGACTTTATTAAGTCGTGATAACAACACATTTAAGCGGTAAGCCAGATAGTTTGCCCCAATCCACAGTAGAAGCAGTGAGCCTAGCACCACGCCCGTTAACGTAAATTGGTGTGAACTGGTTAATATGTCGTGGCGATCAGTACCCGCGATGAAAACCCAATTTAAGCTGTTGTCAGCGTCGAAAACCGATATCTTAAAATTATCTTGGTAGTAGTATTCGTGTAACCCGCCAGTTTCACCTTGTGAGAGTTGCTTGCTGATACCGGCATGATAGCTGATTGATTTAGAACCAATACGTTTCGGATCTGGGTGGAATACCAGTCTTTCAGTTGTTCGATCGACAACGAAAACATAGCCATTGCTGAGTGTTTTAAGGCTTCTTAAACCCTGCGTGGTGTGCAACAAGTCAAATTCAATCCATATTTCCTCGTTCAATCTTTCTACCGTGTGTTTTACCGCAAATACCCAACGCCCATCAGGCTTTTGATAAACGGAAGAAATGTAGAAATCCTCAACGACGTTGTCTATTGAATGCCATTGTATTACGGCGATTTGTTCGCTCGAAAGTGGAAGACCTCGAGTGGAAATATAATTTTGAGATTGCGGTTTGTATCGAACGATATCTGAGAAATTGGGTGTTCTTTTTAGGATATTATCACTGATTTCGCGAAATTTTTTGTCATCAAAGCTGGATGCCTTAGGTAAGCCTAAACTGGTCTCAAGAAAGTAAAGCTTGCCGAAAACGGCTTCGATATTTGAGCGAATAGTGGAACTAGCGATACGAATATTTGATGATGATTGGTTAGTTGCTGTAGTTTCTACTTTCTCTAGTTGAGCGATAGCTAAATAAAGCATTCCTCCGGTTAGTAAGAGTATGTATGGTTTGAAAAGCCGAATAAGTGTTTTAGGTAAAGCCATGATATCCAAGACGTTATAGATTCATTTTTATAGTACGGCAATACTAAACAGTTTCATCCATCACATCAATGCAAATGATTCCATATAAAAGAATGATTTATGTGATATTCAGCTAATAAAAAAACCAGCTATAAATATAACTGGCTTTTATGGTTTTTGGCGTTTTATTAAGCTAGCTTAGCTTTTACTTCAATCAAATCAGTGTTATCTGGCGAGTAGTGCAAAATTGCCATCGAAGTCGGCGATAGCAGCATTTCACCTTCTGCATGACCTGGTTTTACATTCCGTAAGTTGGTATCACAAATGGTGACCCAGTTTTGGTCGCGATCAGTCGGTAACGAGAATCGAGCGGGTGCGTTGGTTTGGTTTATCAAATAAATCAATTCGTCACCGTCTTTGCCAATACCTAAGTGCAGCGCAACAGAGCTTAAACGGTTCCAATCATCATGCTCCATGAGTGTGCCATCGACACGGCTCCAGAAGATGCGGTTCGAGTTGCGTTTTTCTCCACTGAACGCCTTAATAAAAGGCACCATATATTGTTGACGTGCAGAGATCATTTCAGCTAACCAAGTCTTGAAATAAGTTTTTCGCTCAGAATCTTCCCAGTTAATCCAGCTAGTTACACTATCTTGACAGTAAGCGTTGTTGTTGCCTTTTTGAGTGTGAGATAACACATCAGCTGTCAGAATATGTGGAATGCCAAAGGCAAACAACAGACTCGCCATGAAGTTACGTTTCTGTTTTTCGCGTGTGGCAACAACCAATAGGTTTTCGGTTTCCCCTTCAACACCGTAGTTATCAGAGCGGTTATCACCGTGTCCATCTCGGTTGTTCTCGCCGTTATCTTCATTGTGCTTGTGTTTGTAAGAGACAAGATCTTGCATTGTGAAGCCGTCGTGATACGTGATGTAGTTTACGGTTAGTCTATATGGCCAGTGTGCTGCGCTGTAGATATCGCGAGATCCCATTAAGCGCGTCGCAAACTCTTTTAGATAGCCTTGATCACCGCGCCAGAAGCTACGTGTGATATCACGCAGTTTGTCGTTACATTCATTCCAGCCTAGTGGAAAGTTACCTACTTGATAACCGTTAGGGCCAATATCCCACGGTTCTGCAATCAACTTGGTCTCTTTGAGCACAGGATCTTGAGCAACGGCTTTGAAAAAAGCAGCTTCAGGGTTGTAATTATCGCCTTCACGTCCCAGCGTCGCGGCCAAATCAAAACGGAAGCCGTCGACTTTGAATTCACTCACCCAGTAACGAAGCGTATCCATCACTAAGTTGAGTGCGGGCTGGTGGGTGAGATCTACTGTGTTTCCACAACCCGTGAAATTCGCATAATGGCAGCCATGTTTAATGTAGTAGCGGCTATCGAGTGCTTTTAGGTTGAAGGTGGTTCCGCCTTCCCCACCCTCTGCTGTGTGGTTGTACACCACGTCTAGAATGACTTCGATGCCATTGCGGTGCAGTTCGCGAATCGCAGTCTTTAACTCGTTTACGGCATCTTTCTCTGCGTAGCGAGGGTCAGGCACCATAAACAAGTATGGGTTGTAACCCCAATAGTTCACTTTACCCATGTCTAATAGGTGTGGTTCATGCATGCATGCGGCAATGGGCAAAAGCTGTAGAGAGTTGATATTTTGCTGTTTGTAGAACGCAAGCATTTCAGGGCTAATCAACCCTAAATAACGACCTTTCGCGTTAGTCTCCACCGCTGGATGAAGTTTAGATAGGCCTTTTACATGAGTTTCAAAAAGAACAGTTTCTTCGCGGCTAATACGTGGCTTTTCGACGTCTTGCCAATCAAAGGTATCATCGACAACAACACATTTCGCCATCGAAAAGCTTTTTTCATTGGTATATGGAGTGACGTAATCGAGCGGTTCGCTGATTGATTTGGCGTATGGGTCTGAAAGTAAGATTGGGCCATCGTCAGTTTCAGCAATGAAGCCGTATTTTTGTCCAGCTTTAATGCCTTCGATAAACACATATCTGATATCGGCGTATTCATCTTCCAACGTGTAAGTGGTGAATTCATCGTTCTCATCAAAGAGCGCGAGAGATAGAGATTTACAGTCAGGAGAAAAAATAGAAAAGTTACAGCCAGTGTTACCTAGCGTTGCGCCTAGCGGATAAGGGCGAGCGAGCGTTCTAGTCATTGCTTGATTTCTTGTTCGTTTATCGACATCAGTGAACTATAAGTAAAAAGCTTTGTCACAATAAGGTCAAGCAACTTCACAGATTAATTACGGTAAAAAAAATAATTCATCGATGAAGTTCAAATTATATATTTGAGCTAGATCTCACTTATGTTGAATAATTAGATCTGTGTGCTGTCTACTCCTCCTATATTAAGTGATCTACCTCTTTAAAACACCATTCTGTATATTTTCTACTCCCCTCTAGTCCCCCTTAATTAACTTAGGGGCGGAGGAAGTCAAACTTGTCATCCCCTCTTAATATTGACCCCGTTGAAACGAATCAGGGGAAACCCTAAACCTCTCTATCTTACGACTACCATTACTGCCTTTGGTTGCCGCAAGAGAGCAAAAATATAAAAACCTAAAATAAATCGTCCTTAATGGAGTTAAGAATGAAAAAAGTAAGTTTGATTGCTGCTGCAGTGGCAACTACGTTAGCTGCTGGCTCTGCGTTCGCTGTAGATTTTAATGGCTACATGCGTGCTGGTACTGGTATTAGCGGAAATGATGGTGGTGACGTTTCATTCATGAAGAATGGTATTGGCCGTCTAGGTAATGAAAACGACAACTATTCTGAGTTTGGCTTAGCTGAAGAACTAAAAACTGGTGAGCAAACCTGGCGTTTAGAATCAATGATCGCTTCTGGTGCTGATGGCGCAAATGGCTGGGAAGACGGTGACTTTAACGTCGCTCAGTTCGCTGTTAAAGCAAAAGGCGTTCTATCTTTCGATGAAGAAGCGACTCTTTGGGCTGGTAAAACATACTACCAACGTAAAGATATCCATATTACTGACTTCTACTTCCTAAATACATCAGGTACTGGTGGCGGTATTGAAAATATTTCAGTTGGTAACCAAAAACTTTCTTTAGCGATTATTCAAGATGGCGAAGATGATAATGGTGCTGGTTACATGGCTGATGCTCGCCTAGCAAATATCGGGCTATGGGAAGATGCTAGTTTAGAGCTTGGAGTTGTTTACAACTTCGGTACTGAAAACAAGAATGGCAAATACGATGGTGATGATGGTCTACTTGCTACAGGTATTATCCACCAAAACATGAGCAATGGTTTCAACCAAACAGTTGTTCAGCTAGGTACTGCTGGTTACGGCGTTCAAATGGCTAATTTCTGGGGTTCAGGTGCGTACTATGATCGCTCTGGTGCTCAAGACGATGGTTTTGGTTACCGTATTCTTAACTGGGGTGTAATGAACCTAGGCGAATCTTGGGAAATGGGTCACCAACTTGCATACCTAGCAGGTTCAGACCTAGGTACTGATAAGCATGATTCAAGCCAATACTCTATCGTGGCTCGTCCAATGTATAAGTGGAACGACACAATGCGCACTATCTTCGAAGCTGGCTATAACGCTGGTGAAGTAGACAACGTTGACTTTGGCGGCGCTAAATTTACTGTTGCTCAAGCATGGGCAATGGGCGACAGCTTCTGGGCTCGTCCTGAAATTCGCGTATACGGTAGCTACCTGATGGATCTAGAAAACGATTCATTCGGTGAAGTTAAAGATGAAAACGGTGTTGTTACCGGCCAAGGCGCAGACAACGATTTCGTTGTTGGTATCCAAGTTGAAGCTTGGTGGTAAGCCACTTAGCTTAAAATCCTAAACTGTCCTAATTCATAGCCGGCTTGCGTCGGCTATTTTTTTAAGGAATGTACGATTAAGTTGATCGTTCCCTAGGTGAATAGTTCTCTTTGTGGTAATTAAAGTTAGTAAATTTCTTAAAAAAATAAAAAAGGAAGGGTTATGTATTTCAAAGCTCTGATGTTGAGTGGCTGTGTAGCATTGGCCGGTTGCCAATCAGCACAAGTAGTCGAACAAGTGCAAGTTGCACAAGCTGAACAAGTTAACTCGATTACTGGTCTTCAATTTGCTCCTATGAAGCTACCAAGCTCGGCAATTTTTGACGTGACACCAAATAGCCAAGTATTAAACTATCAAGGCATAAACAGCCCTGTAGTAGCGATTGAATTGCCTGCAGACCGCGGTGAGTATTCAATTAATATCACGAGCATTATCGGTGATACTGCCTTTGTTCCAAATGCGGTCATCTATGACGAAAATGGTCGTGAGCTAGAGCGTTATGGTAAAGATAGCTTCGAATACGCGAAACCAAGATTGCACTTGGGGAACCGTCTCGTTACTGAGAACGATTTTTACCCACCGACAACAGCAAAATCAGTTTATTTAGTTATCTACACAGATCAAAACGATCTTGGTGGCTTTACTGATGTGATCCACCCTGCTCGTTTGGACGCGGAAGGCCGTGGTAATTATTTACCTGAAGTGAAAGATATCCCGATTCCAAATGCTAACGTTGGTAAGATAGAAGTTACAATCGATAAAGCGAGCTTCTTCTCAATTGGTTCATCAAACAGTGAATCTAATGCTAAACCTGCTGTTGCTAAAATCGATACTATTCAACCTGAAACGCAAACCTACTATCACAATGCGATTCAAACAGCTGTAACTGAAGACAATATTCCTAAAGCTCTTAGCTTATTAGATGAAGCAAAAGCATTAGGTATTGAAGGCGCGCAAGAAGTATTTGTAAAAGCTGTCAATAAAAAGTAATTCAACAGTTTGTAAATACTGAATGACATGATAATAAGGGACCCGTTTGGGTCCTTTTTTATTGCTTTAGATAAATATAATTTGAGTGGAAAATAAATTTGGTGAGAGAGGTGACCGAAATAACCAAGCTAGATAGAGTGGCTAAAACAGCCATTGTTACCCATTGCCAAATAGCTGAAAGCAATAGTAGCCATAATTATTTACGCTAAAGCTATTTACGCTAAATTATCGATGCTCTATCGAATAACACTATCTATTGACTCTCGTTATATTATTTTTGAACCTCATAAGTTAATAACCAGGTCTTTACTTATCTTAGTACCGATAAGTCATTAGGATCTCCAATCATGCTTGTGGTTTTAGGCATAGTCGCTATTGGGCCTGCCAAGACCCAAGACCCAAGACCCAAGACCCAAGACAGTTTGTGCATCGTTTCATCAAAGAGCATCGATCGATGTAAGGATAGTAAGAATCGTGTGGTTCATTTGGATTGGAGTTTATTTAGCACAAAAAAAGGGAGACTGACGTCTCCCAAAAGGCTAGCTTTCGCTGGTTTTATTATTTGTTATTAGAATTCTATGCTTTAAGACTTAGTTCTTGGTTACTGAAACGACCGCTTTTTCAACGCTGTCATCCAACTCATGAATCGCATTTAGAGTGAATGTGTAGTCGCCAGCTTCTACTACGCTTAATTGGCAGTTACCATCAGTACCAAGGTCGATTGAACCATCAGCAAGTTCAACTGAATCACAACCGAAGTTAGGTGTTTTCCAGTCAGCATCGGCAAACTTGAAGCCATAGTCCCCCGCTTCCAAAGTACCTGTTACAGAGTAAATCCCATTAGCAACAAAGCTCATCGCCCAATTATCAGCTGCACCCCATCCATTCATGTCACCACGAACGTAAACCGTTGTTTGACCGTATGGAGGAATGCTAGACACATCTTTATCAGAGTTATCAACTGGCAGGCCGACACCTTGTGCGTCACCTTGTACTTGTACAAATACAGCGGTGGTTAATGCAGGTACCGTGAAGGTTTCAGCGGCAAAGCTTGCGCCTTTCACTGTGTTATCAGCGGAGTTTTGTTGAACGCCGTGAAGTGTAAAGCCTTTCGCACCTGTGATTTTGAACGATTGAGATTCATTGGTTGAGTTTACAACTGCCACAATCGCATCATTGGCTGGGTCAAGATCTTCGCCCGTAGACACGCCATCATCGATAGACATCACGACCAGGCCTTCGACTTGATCTTCGCCAACGTTACGGAAGTCGACTCGCTTCATGACTTCGTCTGCTGTGTCTAAGCGGAACAGTTCACTTGAGCTACGGATTTTGAGTAGTTCTAGGAATTGCTGCTTAGTCAGCGCAATGTCGTCTGCGTCCGGTTCAGCCGTGCTGTCACCAATGATGGTTTTGATCAAATCCCAGTTAGCACCATCTTTATCTTCACGTGGTAAACCAACATTCCAGTTATTGTCAGTACCATCAAACATGACGCGGTTGTACCAGTCACCTGAATCGTAAGAATCACGCTGCATAGACTTAGAGCGAAGTAGTTCAGAACCCATATGGATGAATGGTATGCCTTGGCCTAACATCACGGTAGAAAGCGATACAGACTGCATTCGAGCACGCTCTGCTGAGCTAGTACCTGCCGCGATCTTGTAAGCGTTGTTATCCCAAAGCGTTTGGTTATCGTGTTTTGAAACGTAAGAAATGTTTTCTGAAGGCATTTTGGTGTAGCCAGCAGGCGCGCCGTTGTAGTCAACGTTTTTACCCAGTTTGGTGTCGCCTTTGTAATCAATCAACACGTATTCTGCGAGGTTACCTGCCATACCTAAGCGAACAAGGTCTTGGTTATGCAAGCGACCATTGATCGAATCTTGATCAACTTTGGTTTCTTCGTTGGCAATCGCTGCGTTACCAAAGCCTTGGTTAAAGCGAAGCGGGTGGTTGCCTTCTGAATCGACGCCACCATCAAATGGGCTGCCGCCTCGTACTGCATCACGTAAACGATCCGAGAAGGTACCGATTTCTGTGCCTGCCATGTTGATTTGGTTTGCTTGGTCGAAGCGTGCATTGTTTGCTACTTCGCCAAAGTCCCAGCCTTCTCCATAGAACAAGGTATTCGGATCGATCTTACGCACTTCTTCCAATGCTTCTACCATCACGTCTTTTGGCTGGTGGCCCATTAAGTCAAAACGGAAACCATCCACTTTATAGTCGTCAGCCCACACCTTAAGTGAATCGACCATTAACTTACCCATCATTAGGTTTTCGGTCGCAGTGTTGTCACAACAAGTCGAGTTTTCGACGCCACCAGTGTTTACGTTAAGACGGTGATAGTACCCAGGGACAATCTTATCCAGTACTGATTTATCGTTCACACCAGACGCGTTGGTATGGTTGTATACCACGTCCATGATCAGCTTGAGATCCATGTCGTGCGTGGCTTTCACCATTTGACGGAACTCTAGGATACGCTTAGAACCATTTGGATCTGTCGCATAACTCCCCTCTGGAACCGTATAATGGAATGGGTCGTAGCCCCAGTTGAAACTGTCGAGCATGCGCAGGTCGTTCATTAGCGCTTGGGCATCGCCTGTAGAAGGGTCATAACCATCGAGTACATCCTCGATGACCTTATTTTCGTCTTCGTTTCCACACAAGGCGGCAGCAGGTTTTACATCACATAGCTTACCAACGGTGTCCGTAATATCGACACGGCTCGCTTCATCTTCATCGACGGTAGCGATATCGAATGCGGGTAAGATATGTAGTGTCGTTAAGCCCGCATCTTTCAATTCTTGAAGGTGTTTAACCGATTCACGATCTGCTTCTGTGAGCGCTAGGTATTTGCCGTTCCATTCTTTTTTACCTAGAGTGTCGCTGAAGCTAAAGTCTCGAAGGTGTGATTCGTAAAGCACGTGGTCTTCGTCTTTCTTTACAGTAGGACGTTTATATCCAACCCAGCCTTCAGGCATTAATGCCGCATCATTAAGGTCGATAACTTGAGAGTATGCAGAGTTTTTTGACAAACTGAGTGAGTAAGGGTCGGTTACTAGGCGAGTTTCAATGTTACCTGTGGTTGGATGGTAGACCTTCACTTGGTAACGGTAGTAACTGTTGACTGCATTAGACACAGCATCAGTCGCCCAAATACCTGTCTCAGTGCTCTCCGTCATTGGGAACACTTGTGAATTTTGCAGATCTTCGCTGTATAGGACGAGTTCTACATCTTGCGCTGTTGGTGCCCAAAGTTTGAAGGTAGCCGCACTGCCTTCAACAATCGCGCCTAGTTCTTCACCCATTGCATTACCAGCATCTTCGCTAGCAAATACCGCATCAAGCACACCTGGCTTTTGAACCTCAGTTGAAGAGATAACATCGCCATTGGCATTATAGGCAACAAAAATTATCTGAGATTTTAAGATGGTGCGTAATGTGTTGTCGTCAACGTCGATAGCAAGGGCAGGTAAGCTTGCAAGGTGGCGGAAACGCTCTTTCAATTCAGAAGACAATTCCCCATCTTTGCTTAGTTCAATTGCAGTGCCGCCCACGATCTCTTTGTCGTCGTTCATCGTGATGCTGTTATCGAGTGCGTAGAACAGTTTCACAGAATCGGCGTTACCAGCGGCTTCCCAGGCGATGGTCTCTGCGTCCAACCAATGCGCTTTTTGGCCATCGATATTGACGGGGCGATCTGAAATCGGGTCATAATACAATTCACTGCTGCCATGGAAACCGAATACGCCTTGGGATTCACCAAGTTTATCTAGCTCGACTTTAGAATTGGCGCTACCAAATGCTTTCTCATCGCCATTATGTAGGATGAAGTTCATACACTTGTGCGGGTCAGATGCGTCCGGATTCACTCTCAACACGTAGTAAGCACCATAGGTATCGCTGATACCCTCGTATTCGTAAGGGCTGTTCCAATCGGTTCCAGTTTCACTGAGACCCATGGCAACGAGGTCAGTGCTGGTACAGCCTTCGCCGTTCCACAGATGAAGGCCCCAGCCGTCGTAGGTTGAGCCAGAAGTACTCGCGGCTGCAACATCACGTTTGTAATAAATAACAACCTCGTTTTCGCCCGCTTTGTACAAGCCACTGTTGCCAGCCTCTGTACCGTTGTCGCTATCATTATCACTGCCACAACCTGCGATCAAAGTTGCCGTGAAGAGAGGTAAAATCGCTTTAGCCAAAGTAGAGCGTTTGAAGCTCCTCTTTTTGGTCATGTTAAAGGTACTTTGTAGAGTCGCGTTTTTATTAATATTTATATTGTTCACGTTTAATATCCATATTTCACTTTTTATGAAGATGAATATCCTAGTCCGAATGATGGCCAACTATTTGTGATGGCTATATGTAAAGTTATTTTTAATATGTAAAAATACGAAACCTAGTGTCAGTATCACGCTTTGTATTTAGTTTAAGTAAAATTAATTGGATCAATAGCTCATATATTCGATATTAATAACCTAAGGCGTAGATGCTAGGAGTAGATAATAAGGATGAGAGCTCATCCTTATTAATGTGAGGAAGGTATCGAATTGAGAGTCTGTTAATTTAACTCGGAAATTAAGTTAATTATCAACGAGAAAGGTAATAGTTGCTTGGAAACTAATATTGATAGATAGGTTATTCATCTAACGATAATACCCAAACCAAAGATGCGAGCGGCTTTAATTCGATATTAAAAGTACCAATGCCCTTTTCAATGGTGAATTTTTGCCGTTGAACGCCTTCAATATGTTCATCTAGCAAGTAATTACCATCAGTTATTTTGAGCTTTAGGACAACATCGTTTGGAATCTTCAAGTGAATACTCTCAGTGGCGTCCTGGCTGAAGTTTGCGGCAACAATGGTGAGCTCTTGGTTGTCATAGCGCAGGAATGCGTAAACGGAATCATTCAAGTTGTTACTCTGGTGTAAGTCTTGATAATCACCAGTTATTGAAGAGTGCTCAAGGGAAAAGTTCATGACCTTCTGATAGAAGTGACGTAGTTGCTTTTCGTTGTCGTTTAATAATCCGCCATCGAATGCACCGTGATTCATCCATTTTTGATGTTGTGGGACTCTGATGTAATCGAATATAGAGGTACGTGAGGGTTGTCCAAAGCCTGCATCTTCCGCTCCCGGTTCGCCAACTTCTTGTCCAAAATAGATCATGGTCGGTGAACTGCTTAATAATGCGCTGACGAGCATTGCAGGCTTTGCGATATGTGGATTGCCAACAAACTCTGGGGAAGCGATGCGTTGCTCATCATGGTTATCCAAGAAATGCAGCATGTGATGTTCAATATCCATCATCTGATGTTGGATATCGGGGATGATTGCCGTTGAAGCCTTGCCTTGCATGATGTCTTTTAGACCGTCATAAAGGTCAACTTTATCGTACAGGTAGTCCATTTTTCCTAGGTGAATATAGTCGCGGTACAAGTCCGGCTGATAAACCTCTGCCATTAAAAAGGCATCTTGGTTTTCCATCTTTATCGATGAGTTGAGGTAACTCCAGAACTCGACGGGCACCATCTCTGCCATATCGTAGCGAAACCCATCAACGCCTTTTTCTAACCAGAACAAGGCGATGTCTCGGAATTTAACCCAAGAGCTAGGTACATCAACAGATTCCCAGAAGCGGAAATGATCCATGTAATTTCTCTGAGCATAGTCACTTGGCAGTTCAGGGAAATCTTTTGAGCCGTCAGGGCGCACGCCGTAATTGATTTTCACCGTTTCATACCAATCATCGAAATTGGGCTTGTCTAAGCGAGAGCCGTTACCTGTCCATTTGGCGGGCGTTTCGATAAACGGAGAGCGTAGGTTAGGGTGCTGTTCACCACCAAGCGGGGTAAAGGCAGGAGCTATATCTGGCAGTTCAAAGGAGCTGTTGGGAATGTAATAAAAGTTGTTATTTCGGTGATATTCGAGTGTTGTGTCATCTTGAGCGCCAAAGTCACTGACTCCCTCTGGGTTATTTAAGCCTTGATAATGACGCGCAACGTGATTCGGTACGATATCGAGGATCACTTTTAAACCGTTGTTGTGGCTCCTTTTGATTAGTGACTCAAATTCTTCTACACGGCGTTCAGGGTTCTCAGCGAGGTCTGGGTTCACTGAGTAATAGTCTTTGACTGCATAAGGTGAGCCTGCGCGTCCCTTTACTACGCTCGGGTGATTGTCTGAAATCCCGATGTGTTTGTAATCATTGATGACGGCGTGATGTGGCACTCCGGTATACCAAATATGCGTAATGCCGAGTTTGCGGATTTCCGATAGCGCTTTGTCGGTAAAGTCATTGAACTTGCCGACGCCATTTTGCTCGATTGTGCCCCATGGAACATGCTGGGTGTTTTTATTGCCGAATAAACGCGTAAAAACTTGGTAGATGGCGTACTTTTGGTTGTACATATTTAAAATTCCTTTAACTTCCATCATGTTATGTAGGGATGGAAGGGCTTTTCTCTTAATTGGGAGGCTGACCTAATTGCTGTTTTATTTATACCAATCGTGGTAAATAACGGCTCATCCTTATCAAAATCTATAGGGCGTAATTGCTACAGTATATGAGCTGTTACCCAAAAGGAGTTGATGTTGTCTTCATCTATTCAAATCGCTATCACCTATATGGTGTTGGTGGTGGTGTCTGTGTTGTTTGTAGAAAGTTCGAAAGCGCTGTTGGCGTGGTATTTAGTTATCGGTGTGGTGACGTTTTTTGTATACGCAAAGGACAAGAGAGCAGCGATCAATGGTAATTGGCGTGTGCCTGAGAAAACCCTGCACATTTTGTCTGTTGCTGGTGGTTGGCTAGGGGCGTTAATCGCTCAAGATAAGCTGCGTCATAAAACGCAAAAACAACCGTTCAGAGCGATTTATTGGCTGACTGTGTCAATGAATGTAGCAGCGTTTGTGTGGACGTTAACACCGAGCGGGCAGGCGTTATTTGGTCGTTGGTTAAGTGAGATTATTGGGTATCTTTAACGGCAATGATGGCTAGTACTCGTGTACTAACCATCACAATATAGGACGTTATTTGATTAGAGCATCGGAATCGTCGAGGCTAACAGTAAGCCCGCCATGCCGTAATTAAAGCTTTTGATGCGTACCGGCGTTGTTAGCCAGTGCTGTAGCTGTTTGCCTGCTGCCGTCCAGAAGGTCACCGATGGTAAGTTGGCTAGCGTAAAGATCGCCGCGATGATCGCAAGCTCCCACCATGAACTGCCACTGCTGTACACTGAAATCGCAGTCAGTGCCATTGACCAACCTTTCGGGTTTACCCACTGAAAACTTGCCGCGCCAATGAAGGTCATGGGCTTATAAGCCTCGGTGCTTTTTGCTTTGCCGCTCAATGCAATCTTAATTGCTAGGTACACAAGGTAAGTCAGGCTTAGGTATTTCAGTATCTGGTGAGAGACAGGGTAAGCGTTGAAAATGCCCATTAAGCCGAAGCCAACCAACAACAACATGGCTGCAAATCCCAGAGCTATCCCAAGCATGTGCGGAATAGTACGGGCAAAGCCAACATTGGCACCTGATGTCATGAGCATGATGTTATTTGGACCCGGCGTGAACGTCGAGACAAACGCAAACAAGGCAAGTGCGCTAAGTTGTTCTAAAGGCATAATGGTTCTCCAGCAATAAAATGAACGAAGTGACTGACCGGTCATGACTTTCACGTGTTGAGAAACATAGTAGGTGGAAAGTGAGGCAATTATGTGCTTTTATTTCCTCTATTATCACTAAATGCACAATAATAAGTACCTATGGATAGATTTGACGAAAGGATATTGCAAGAGCTTAAATTGGACGGCAGAATCTCCAACATCGAGCTTTCAGAACGAATTGGCCTGTCAGCTTCAGCGACCCTAAGGCGAGTACAAGATCTCGAACGTAAAGGTATCATTCAAGGTTACCGCGCGGTTCTGGATAATGGCCTGATGGGTGTCGGCTTTATTGCTTATGTTTCGATTGGTTTATCGAGCCACAGCAAATCGGCTCAGCTAGAATTTGAACAGCATGTCAGCATGGAAAAAGAAGTGGTGGAATGCCACAACATTACCGGCGCTAACGAATATTTGCTGAGAGTAGAAACCAAAGATTTGCCGGGCTATAAGAAGTTTCATGCCGATGTGCTTGGGGAATGCGCTCAGGTTCAATCCATTACGACCATGGTTGTGATGGATACCCCCAAAGATGAACGCTAGTCGAGTTTTATTTCAGGAGAGGCGCAGTGCCCAGTACTAATCAGTTGTTATTGTTCTTAGATGTGGTTCAACAAGGGTCGTTTACCAAAGCGGCAACCTTGCATGATATGGACAACTCATCACTCTCAAAACAAATAAAAAAGCTTGAGCAAGACCTAGGTGTTCAGCTGCTCAACCGTTCCACGCGCTCGTTCTCGCTGACGTCAGCAGGGGAAGATATTCTCGCACAAACTTATGTGTTGAAAGACACCATCAATCAGATCCAAGGTATTGCAGATTCGTACCAGTCTGAACCCAAAGGCGTGCTGCGAATTACGTCACCGATCTATTTTGGTCAGCAATACCTGCAACCTATCATCACTCAGTTCATGAGAAAGTACCCGGATGTTCAGATCGTACTGTCACTGGACGACAAAATTGCCAACATTATCGCAGGACAGTTTGATATCGCATTTCGCTTCAGTAAGCTCGTTGAATCCAACTTGATTGCCAAGAAGATTGCCGACAGTAATTTTATGTTGGTCGCGTCTAACGACTTTGTGAAAGAGCACGGTGAACCGAAGACGCCACAAGATCTACTCGCGTTACCCGCTGTGATTTATACCAATGGCGATATGACGGTTGATCATCTGCGTATCAGTGAAGAGCCGGGAGGAAATACTTTCCAGAGCCTAACGATTCGTGGCAACTATAAGGTGAGCGATGTTCGCACCATGGTGTCTTGTGTAAAAGATGGCTTAGGCTATGGCTTCCTTGACCAATCAAACCTGTATGCCTCAATGAAAGAACTTGGCTTGGTTACGTTGCTTCCGGATTACCCGATTTCTACAATCGATACCGCTATCTACGCTGTCTATCCGCACCGTAAGCAGACCAAACTGGTCAAAGAGTTCATTACTACGGTTCAAGACTATATTGGCTCTCCGACCATTTGGGAGAAGATGCAGCAAGGTTAGTTGTTTATCTAATAGTACAAACTAAAAAAGGAGCCAGGTCGTCACACGATCTGGCTCCTTTTTATTCTTCCAACTACAACTGATTTACAATGTAAAGCTTAGCCATAGCAGGCGTGAGCGGTTCTTGTTATCGAAAAACTGTCTCTTGCTCTCGAAAAGAGTGTCACTTGATTCGAGATTAGTGCTCGTGAATCGCTTCCTTGCCACTTGGGTACGCTTTTGAACCCAGAACATGACCGTCGACTTCTTTACCGTAGTAACCTTGGTGGTTGTGGTAACGCTTAGCATTGCCTGCAACATCACCCTTGTATCGTGGGTCTTGTGGGCGTTCATGGCTGTTTACAAACGCTGCCACATCCCATGCATCCTGAATTGAGAGCTGTTGGCTTTTTCCAAGCGGCATGTTTTCGTAGATGAAGTACGCGGCGGTGTTCACTCGGTGCATACCTGCGCCCCAGTTGAACGAATTCTCGCCCCAAAGAGGTGGTAGGTATGATCGGCCATCCGCCCCTTTAATGCCTTCGCCATTTTGACCATGACAGGTTTGGCAGCTGGTTTGGTAAACCTTTTCACCACGCGCTATCGACGGTTCTTGTTCAGGGTTATCAATCTTAGGGTAGCCACGACCTGCCAACTTGCTGCGGTCATCGATTGGGTATTTGCTTAGCAGTTCTTCAGGAAGAGGGAAGCTATCTGCTTTTCCTCCGACTTGTAAATCGGCATCGCTGATCTCAGGAACCGGCGTGTCTTGCATGCCGTTCTTGTCTAAGATGCCGCCCATCGCTAGCCAGTATGAATAAGCCGTGAGCGCGACCATCTCTTTTGAGTCTACTGCTGGTGGCAGGCCATTCATTGAATAAGTGAAACAGCCTTGGATACGTTCTGCGTAGCTGTTTACCTTGTCGTTTTTCTTACGGTAAGCAGGGTAGGCCATATACGCTCCCCATAGAGGTGCTGCATTCGCCTTCATGCCCGCTTGCATGTGGCAGTTGACACAGTTTTGTTCATTGCCGACGAACGTACCGCGCATCTGTTGTGAATCGACAAACAGTGAATAACCCAGTTTAACTTTGTCGCCAAACTCCCCTGCAGGAATATCGACCAAGTCTCGTGGCACCAGATACTTGTTATCTTGTGGTTTCTCAACAGCTGGCAGTTCGGTTTGGCGATCGGGTAACTCACCTTCGGCGTAAGCGATTCCAGAAGCAAGGGTTGCGGTAATTAAGAGTAATGTTTTCATGCGAGCCCTTTAGTATCGGAAAGATGCGAAGTAGTAAGACAGGTTTTTGATCTCATCGTCGGTCAACTTGTCCGCGATATTGCCCATCATGTTCAAATCATCACCCTTGCGAGTGCCGTTTTTCCAAGCGTTGAGCTGAGTTTGAATGTAGTCGGCGTGTTGACTGGCTAAGCGTGGGAATTTGTCTACGCCCATACCACTTGGCCCATGACAGGTTGCACAAGCTGGAATGTTGCGGTCCCAATCGCCTTGGAATACCAGTTTACGATAAGGGTTATCAATATCAGCTTGTGAGCCGCGCTGTTCTAAATCGCTGAATTCATAAGAAGGAAGCGAAGCGAAGTACTCGGCAACTTCACGACGAATCGCAGGATCAGATACACCATCCGCCATCCCTTTCATGATCGCGCTTTGACGCTCGCCACTTGAGAATAAGACCAGTTGATGTTCGAGGTAGTCGGCATTGAGCCCTGCAAGCATAGGGGCGATGTTAGGCATGCCTTTCCCGTCGGCTTGGTGGCAACCGCTACAGGTTTCTGCGGCTTCTGGCATTGGATTAGGCGCTGCTTGTGCAAAACCGGATAAAGAAAGGCTTCCCAGAGCAGCGATGCAAAGCGTTAGAGTTTGAGTTTTTATGTTCAGCTTAATCATGAGGCGTCGCTATTGGTTGTAATGCACGCATTTTCGACATAATTGGATGTTCGCGCTATTGTGGATTTCCACATTAATTCACTTGGAACTTGAGGTAAGTCTCACATTAATAACCTTAATCACCATAATGGTATTGGTGTGAATTTCGATAGGCGAATCCAACTGCCGTTAACGAAGTGCAAGGGAACTGCCATGTTCGCCTCGGTGTAACTGCTTGTTAAGGCTCTTTTATGGTACCGATTGTATAAGCATAGACGCTTGAAGGGGCTAGGTAAGAAACATGTAGGGAAGTGATGTGAAGGGTTGATGGTTTGGCGTTGAATAGGTTAGAAAAGAAGAGCAACCTCAAATGACGAAGTTGCTCTGCTGCGTTGCTATTCAGGAATGAATAGGGATAGGTATTGGATCACTGATTAGACTTTGTAGATCTTAGCCGGAAGTGCTTGTCTTGCTGCTGCGCCTACAACCCAATCCAGCATCACACCTTTGCCTTCTCTCGTCGGATCAATTAAACCAATATCATTGATGTTAACGCCATCGTTTGACTTCATTTTTACTGGTTGTTGTGTGTCTCCAATCCAGTGTGCACGTTCACCGAGCTCTTTATGGCCAAAGCCATGTTCAAAGCCTAATGTGCCCGGTTTGATGCCATCAATCACCATCGCCAACGCATGTGTGGTTGAGCTCGGTGTTTCAATAGCAAATACGTCACCGGTTTTGATGCCTACAGAAGAGGCGTCTTGTGGGTGAATGTAAACCGGGTTCACGCCTTTGATCGACTCTAAGCGTGGTGATAGGTTAGATACCGCACTGTGAATATTGGATTTAAAGTTGGTCAGAGTAAATGGCCACTCTTTTGCTGGGAACTGCTCTGCTAATGGCGTGCCATCTGCCAGCTTTTGTGGATACCATGTCGGGCAACCCATGTACTGCTCGCCACTGATGGTGTTGCGAGAGGTACCAAGCTTTTCATTCCAAATAGCCAATGGTTTGGTCCATTTGTACTTCATGGTTTCATTGGTGTAGGCATTGGTTGCGTCTTCAAAACGACCGCCACGCGCAAAGATATACGCCACTTTTAGCATCTCTTCAGGCTTAAGCGTTTTGTTCATCACAGGTACAAGGCGCTCAAGGCCAGACCAAACAATGTCTTCTGCATCCACATTCGGCACGCCGCCTTTGGCAAATGCTAAGTTAGCCGCAGAGCGCAGGTAGAAGTCTTCCGCACTGTGGATACCGTGCCAGTTGCCTTGGCTGTCTTTGATTGCATTTTCACCGAAGCCACCGAGATCAAGCGTTTTTGCCAGATCAATAAAGAAGTTCTCTAAGTTGATGGCGCGTCCGTCTTGAGTGCGTGAGGTTTTAGGCTCAACTATCGGCCAACGAGCGGTGATCGCTTTGGTCGCAACGCCATGCCATGGAGTTGCCATGCCCCAACTTTCGTAGGTCACTGTGTCTGGCACGAGGTAATCCGATAACGCTGTGGTCTCATTGATGAAGGCATCGATAGACACGATCAAGCCAAGCTGTTTAGGATCTTTAAGCTTTTCGCCTAGTAAGTTATCTAAGCCTGGAACGCCATAAAGTGGATTCGCCATGTGGTTAATCCACGCTTTTGCGCGGTAGGGGTAGCCATCAATGGCAGCTGATAAATGCTCGGTTAAAAGCGGCGCTGAGATTGGGTACCACGGCGCGCGTGTTGGGTAAGGTGATTCACCTGCGGCAACACGACGTTTGTATTCGCTGGTCTTGTGGTACGGGAATTTGCTGCGAGATAAGAACACACCTTGAGGCTTAGTCTTACCTTTGAACTTAGTAAAATCGTAACGTGGGCCTGCAACAGAAGTTGGGTAGCCACCCGCTTTCGCCATCGCCCCGCCTTTAGCATTGATGTTACCGATCAGCGCGTTCAGCATCAGAATAGAGAACGAGTTGTAGAAGCCATTGGTGTGCATGTTGCCACCGTGGGTATCGACGACTGCTTTTGTTCCGTAGCTGGTAAAGCGTTTCGCCAGCGCAATAATTTGGTTTTGCGGGATTTCACACTGCTCACTGTAATAAGCAAGGTCGTATTTGAAGGCTTCTTCCTTCAATCTTTGTAGAGAAGACTTAACACGAACGGTTTGACCATCGATTTCGACGTCTTGATCGACGAACAGAGTCGCTTCATTCACCTGAATATGCGATGACATCAGTGACGTTGTCACATCTAGTGCGATAAATCCATCATCATCAGACATTGGTTCGCCTGTTTCTAGCAAACCCACATCCGATGCGCGAAGCATACGTCCATTTTGTGGGTGTGTTTCGTCACTGATCACAAGGTGTGAAGCATTACACCAATGCGTGGTGCCTGCTTTTTGCATCGCTTTTGCGCTTGGGCGAGACAAGAAATCGTGATTGTAGCGCTGGTTTTCGATGATCCATTGGATCATGCCCAGGACTAATGCTGAATCAGTGCCAGGTTTGATCGGTAGCCAGTTGTTACGATCGCCCGCCGCAAGGCTTGATGATCCTGCTGGAAGGCTTGGAGTCACAATGGTGTAGCTCAGTTTTCCATTAGTACGAGCTTCAGCCAGTTGTCTTGCTTGACGCTTGAACGGGTTACCCGCTTGAGCTGGAGACATACCGATGAAAAGAATGAACTCTGCGTTGTTGAAGTCGGGTTTTAAGTGCGAGAACTTGTCTAAATCATTCATGATCGCGCCAGAACCTGCGCGGAATGCGTAACCACAGTAAGAGCCGTGGTGACCAAAGTTGCGTGTTCCGTAGCTGTTAAACGCAAAGCGCTTCAAGATGTCATCACGACCTTCATTACCGGCATTAGTCACTAGTAACTGGTTGGCTTTAGGACCGTATTCAGGGTTGTTCGGATCAAGTGGTGTTTCGATGTCGCGAATCGATCGCAAGCCCTCAACTTCACCTTCACCGAATAAGTCACCACCCTCGGTGATCTCAGAGATGAGTTGTTCGTAGCTGATCGGTTCCCACTTGCCTTCACCACGTTTACCGACACGTTTGAGCGGTTGAGTGATTCGGTAAGGGCTATTTTGAATCTCTAACATGCCATTACCACGGGCGCAGGCTGTCGAGCGGTTATTGATGCCTGACTCACCAGACAAGCCAATGTAGGCGTCTTTTACCGGTGTTTTGAATGGGATCTGTTGGTCGCTTGATAGCGGATGGTACGGATTGCCTGAGATACGCAAGATCTCGTCATTGCGATTATCGATACGTACACGCAAGCCACACAATGTCCAGCAGCCAAAACACATTGATGGTGCAACGCGTTGGTTTGGATTCGGTGTGATTTTACCTTGTTCATCGACACGGTATTCTGTCTCTAACGAATTACCGTGATGGATGTGATTGGTTTTCTTACCTGCGGTGCCATCAATAGCACCGTGAACCATGTGTTTTGTGGTTGTCGCATAACCTGCAGCAAAAGCTCCAACACCACCGGCAGCAAGGCCTGTTTTCAAAAATTGACGACGTTTGTTATCCATGATGATTCCTCAGACTACAAGCTATGTGAGCGGTTAAGTGGTGACGGTGTGTTTTGGTTTGACTTAGATTTTGTCTTTTGTGAAGAGCCAGTTGTTCTTGTCGATCCAGTAGACACGATTTCAGAAGCGAACAGCGCAAGCGCTAACCAAAGGCCACACATACCAATAATGCCAAGTAACCCAGCGCTACCCATAGGCAGTTCATAAGGGAATGGGCCTACATCAAAACGTGGAATGGTTTGAACTTCCATCATGGTGACCCAACGCACCGCCCATGCTGAAACGATGGTCGCTAGCGCTATGCAGACAATTCCTAGCTTGCTTTGAGATAGACGTTGCAGTGGCAAAACTAAGATCATGCATAGCAAAATGCTGGTAGTCATGATGCCTAAATTGATGCCCCAAGCGTCGTTCTCATACAGGTTGAAGTGACCATGGTTAGATGCCCAAATCGAGGTAAGAATGATGGCAAGGCCACCTGTTAAGGTAATGGTTCTTTGTACTAGAGCGAGGTCTGTCGGTTTTAAGCTTGGCTTGTTTGAAGGCAGCAGAGCCCAAATCAACAGCGTTAAACCCGTTGCAGCAAAGAATGCGGTCGTGAACCAAAGCAGCGGTGAAGCCGGTTGATGCCAAAGCGGGCGGCTCGCCAAAATTGCAATCTCGGCGCCTGTGTAAAGCGCGATGCTTAAGCCAGAAATAGCGGTCGCAGCAGCGAGTGCAATCATCAGTTTTGCTGAAACCTGCCATTGCCCTAGTGTTAGCCAAGACAAACGCTTTAGAAGCGGGTTTTCACTCTCTTTAAGCTGTGCGATGTCATCACGCAGGTAAACCCAAGCTGTCGCGACAGCCAGACCAGAGAACAGAGGAAGAAACAGAGAGCCTAATGACATCCATGACCAAGGTGTGATGTGAGCGTAGAAGTGCCACGCACGGCCAGGTTGGTGTAAGTCACCGGTTAGTGCCAGTGGGCCAACAATTGCGCCGATGGCCATCACAAGCACAAGGGCAGAACGAAATTGATGACTGGTCGAGTTTTTGAAGATCAGTGCAATCAAAAACAGAATAGCTGCCGCGTAAGCTGAACCAATGTAGAAGAAATATTGAACCGCCCACGGTAGCCAAGCGATCTCTTGAGCGGGAACTAACACCTCAGTGATATTCATGCTGTCTCTCCTTGTTTTCCTAGTGCTGCGATTGCCGAGTCTTGTTTGCTAAAGGATGAGTTATCGATGGCGGCTGGATCATAAATCGCAGGTTGGCCTTCAATGTGGCTAACGAAACGCTCGTTCATGCCGATATAGAAAACATGGGGGTTGGTATTCTGCTCTGGCTTGAGCACCTTGATGTCGTCTCGATTTTCATTAAGCAGGCGGTTGATCTCGCTGTTTGGGTCTTTGAGGTCACCAATGACACGCGCCCCACCAACACAGGTTTCGACACAAGCGGGCAGCAAGCCGTCTTCAAGGCGGTGCGCACAGAAGGTACATTTGTCTGCGGTAAGGGTGTCGTTATTGATGAATCGAGCGTCGTAAGGACAAGCTTGAACACAGTAAGCACAAGCTACACAACGTTCGTTGTCGACCATTACAATGCCGTCTTCACGTTGGAAGGTCGCTTGAACAGGACAAACCTTGATGCAGGGAGCGTTGTCACAGTGATTACAAAGGCGAGGCAACATGAAAGATTTCACGTTTTGTTGAGCTGTCGAACCATCATCAAGGGAGACTTCATACTGTTTTACAGTGGTTCTGAACTGGCCAATCGGCGCTTGGTTTTCAACGCTACAGCCAACAGTACATGCCTGACAACCAACACATTTACGTAAATCAATCGCCATCGCGTAGCGTTTACCTATTTCGCCTTTGCGGTCAGGTTGGTTGTTATTGCGAATGGCTGTGCTCGCGACTGCGGTGTTGATTCCGGCAATGGGAATGAGCGCAGCACCGGCGGAAACTTTACCGAATTGGCTGAGAAACCGTCTTTTCAATGAGTCCATAGTGGTACCTATAAATGGGTATTCTTTCTGTTGAGCTCATTGTCAGTTTTTGACCGTACACGGGGTATTGTGGATTTCCACATACCCAGATCAAAATTGATCTAGAACAAATGTGGTTTTACTAATCTAGCTGTTATGCTTTGTATCAAGGCTCTATTTAACGTGTCATCAATGCGTTATTTGAGTGTGGATATGCCGTCAGTGTGGAGAAAGAGATTTTAGTGACAGTCCGAAACCTAATATCAATCGTTAGCCTTTGTTGGTTGAGCTTAACCGCAGGAATGTGTTTAGCCGCTCAAACGGAGCAAGAGATTACAACGACAGGCACTGTTGAGTCGGAACAGGTTATTGAGGTCGGTGTATTGGCTATTCGAGGCAAGCTTTCCGCTCAACAGCGTTGGCAGCCGACAATGGATTGGTTGTCGGAGCGCATTCCCGGAAAACACTTTGTTCTCAAGCCTTTCAACTTGGAAGAGATGGCCGACGCGGTAAAAGGTGTTGAGGTCGACTTTGTTATCACCAACCCCGGTCAGGCGGTTCGCTTAGGACGCCAGTATGCGCTCTCTTGGATGGCCACCATGACCAGTCATAACTTTGAACAGTCGGGAGCCAGCAATACGCAAAGTATTGGTTCGGCCTTGGTGGTGAGAAGAATGTCACCTTATATCTCGCTAGAACAATTGAGCGGTAAGCCGATTGCGGCGGTATCTGAAAATGCATTCGGTGGCTATTTAACAATGCGTTACCAAGTGATGCAACAAGGGCTTAATCCCAACCATTTTTTCTCTAACACCCAATTTTTAGGTTTTCCGATTGACGCCAGTTTGTATCAACTGCGTGAAGGGCACATTGAAGCGGCTGTCGTACCAAGCTGTTTAGTTGAGAACATGATCAGTGAAGGTTTGCTGGTGGCGGGACAATATCGAATTATCGAGAATCAAGCTCCAGAAGGATTCCGATGCCAAGTGTCTACGCCGTTGTACCCCAACTGGTCGTTTGCCAAAACAGAGCGGGCTTCTTCGACTCTGGCCAAACAGATGAGTCAGGTACTATTTGCGATGCCCAAAAGCAGTGCGCCCGCGATTGCAGCGAATGCATCGGGTTGGACATCACCGACAAGTCTGCTTTCGATAGACAAGCTTTATCAACAACTCGATATGCACCCACTACAACAACCTTGGTGGAAAGAGGCGTTAATCTGGCTTAAGTACAATCAGCAATGGGCATGGGCGTTCTTCATTCTTGTGGTGTTACTGAATGCTTACCACTTCTGGTTGGAGTACAAATTCAGTCGAAGTAAAAAGCAGTTGGAAGCCATGTTGCACAAGCTAAAAAGTAAGAGTGAGCAACTCGAGCACTCTCAACGCATTGCAGTCGTGGGCGAGTTGGGGAGCAGCCTCGCACATGAGATCAACCAACCTTTGGCGGCCATTCGTAACTACAGCGAAGGCGGTTTGTTACGGATTTCGAAGAACAAACCATTGACCGATATTGAACCTGTGTTCGAGAAGATTCAGTCGCAAGTGGATAGGGCTGATGCGATCATTCAACGTCTAAGAAACATGATAAAGAAACGCTCGTCTGAGAAGTCCCAGACTGACATCGAACAGTTACTCACCGACACCATCGAATTGCTGCAATTTCGATTACAGAAACACAAGATAACCGTTGAACGTCATGCCGTAGGTAAGCCTATTGAGCTGTATGTTGATTCGGTGGGGCTACAACAAGTGATTGTAAACCTGATCAACAATGCGACCGACGCATGTAATGCACAGATGCATCGTGAACAAAGCGCTACGTCTGATATTGATAACAAAAACAGCGAGCCACCAACAATTAAAGTGATTACCGAGTATCAACCGGATAAAATGATGCTGTCGGTTATCGATAACGGCACGGGTTTAGATTTCACCGAACAACAAGTCACTCAAGCCTTTGTGAGTAGCAAAGAAAACGGCTTGGGTTTAGGGCTTGCGATTTGCCAAGACGTGATTGAAGACCACAGCGGCCAAATGGCCATCAAATCATTGACTCCTCATGGCTGTCACGTCTCAGTGACGTTACCTTTTTCTCTTTCAAATGATTCATAAGGAATCTTGTTATGTCTGAACTTCATCAAATGTTGCCGGTTTATGTGGTTGATGACGATGAATCGATGAGAGACTCATTGGTGTTCCTATTGGAAGAGCATGATTTTACGGTGTTAGCTTATGAAGATGGTCTGAATTTTCTGGATTCAGTGGATTTGAGTGCGCCGGGGTGCGTGGTGTTAGACAGTCGAATGCCTGAAATGAGAGGACAACAAGTTCACGAATTAATGATGAAAGCGCAGAGCCCACTGTCGGTGATCTATTTGACAGGGCATGGCGACGTGCCAATGGCGGTAGAAGCTTTACAAGCCGGCGCGGTGAATTTCTTCCAAAAGCCAGTGAAAGGCAATGAGTTAGCTGAGGCAATCAAACAAGGTTTGGAGGCTTCTGAAAAGCACTTACATATGAATGTGTACCGCCAAGCTTATGCTTCGTTAACCGAGCGCGAAGTAGACATCCTCAAGCAGATCATTGATGGCAAGCGCAACCAGAAAATTGCCGATGAACTTTGTATTGCAGTGAGAACGGTGGAAGTACATCGAGCGAGTTTGATGAAGAAATTCTCTGCGAAAACAGTTGCCGAGCTTGCTTACGTTTATGGAAAGCTGAACTAACGATGTGACGACAGTATGTGAAGCTACGAAGAGAAATACACCAAGCTTGCTACCGTTTTACAGATTTTTCTGATACTCGGTTCTTCAATATCACTCTATATTGAAGCAAGATCACACCATTTGGGGAGCGCATAACGATAGGTCTCTGCAGGCTTTTTATCGCTATGTATTCCTGAGATACTGAACTAAGTTCATTTTGGGGCGGAACGTGTCAATAACGACGCTTTTCCCTATAATTCGAAACATTCACTATGGTTGATGATACCTCGATATAGAGATTTGTATCAGCCGAGTTAGGTTAATATATTTTATGAGTACAATGGGAATCGCAATTGGTGCGACGGCTCTTTCGTTAATACTTGTGGCCGTTTGGCTGATTTCTTTATCGCTAAGAAAGCAACGGTTAGAGCAAGAACGAAAAGCGCGAGCAGTTGCTTACCGAAAGGCGATTGAAAAGGCTCGAATACAAGAACAAAAAGAACGCCACTTTAAGGCTGAAACAGGCCATACGCCATCGATTCTGTATTTAGCGAAAGAGGCTGAACGTAACAATATTAAAGAAGCTTTGTATTGGTATGACAAAGCGGCTCATTTAGATAATATCAACGGTATGTATGGCGTTGTGCGACTCAGTATGAAGCGCAAAGAAGACCTGATTTTAAGAGAAAAAGCCAATTTTTGGCAGCTTGCGATATCCGCACTGGATAATGATTTGGTTGCGAAATTTGAGATGGGTAAAGCGCTCGTGTTTGGTCGCGGTACGGATAAGAATATCCCTAAAGGTTACACTTACATCGAAGAGTCAGCTGCAGGTGGAAATACCGAAGCAATGCTGTTTATGGGCGACTGGTGTTTGGATAAAGAAAATTCAGACTATTCAGCAGAAAGTGCCGTTGAGTGGTATCGCAAGGCAGCAGAAAAAAACAGTTTAGATGGCAAGATCAAACTGGGTACATGTTATTTGAACGGCGTTGGTATAGAACCTAATCATGGTGAGGCTGTGTACTGGTTTGAAACCGCAGCTGAAAAAAACAGCGCAGAAGCCATGTTTAGAGCCGGCGAAGCTTGGATAGACCATGGTGAACATGGCAGTGCAATTGCTTATATCTGGCTGTTTTTATCAGCACACTTTGGCTACTCAGATGCGAAACAATTACGAGACAAAGTTGGGGGCGATCTTGGTGTGGATGCGGTCGTGGGTCTACAGGCTCTGACTAAGCCGATAATGACCAAGCTAACGCAAGAGGCGATAACTAAGCATTCAATCGTCAAAGCGCTCAATAAGCTCTACAAGCGTAATGTGCCTATCCCTAAGAAAGTAAAAGAAGCTTCAGATGAAGATATTGATGAGTTAGGTGTAGAGAGTGGTCACCCAAAGACAGAGGCTTCGAGTGAGCATGTTTCTAATATGGATTACGGACAACAGGCGACAGCCAACCATAATGGTGCGATGACAGAACAAGAACTTAACGTGAATCAGCCATCATCAGATAAGCCATCAAGCGTTAACAGTGGTTCTTTGGACTTTAGTCAGTCTGCAGTCGAGCCTAGTTGGAAGAATAACCACTAAGCAAGCTCTAGTGCATCTGTTCAAGAAGTCATCGACAAGATAGGTGTAGATTGAGTGATAAAAATGGTCAACTAGCTAAAGCTTTAACGATAATCTGGAAGATAAGAACAACAAAAAAAGGGAAGCATCTGCTTCCCTTTTTGTTTATGTGCTATTTACTTTAGAGCTTAGAGCTTAGAGCTTAGAGCTTAGAGCTTAGAGCTTATTACGCTTTGTTTTGCTCTGCTTTACATACAGCAGCAGTGAACACAACGTCTGTTGAGCTGTTAAGTGCTGTTTCAGCAGAATCTTGAATCACACCAATAATGAAACCAACCGCTACAACCTGCATCGCTACATCGTTCGAAATACCGAATAGGCCACATGCTAGCGGGATAAGCAGTAGTGAACCGCCAGCAACACCCGATGCACCACACGCTGAAATCGCAGCAACTAGGCTTAGTAGGATTGCTGTGAAGATATCAATCTCGATACCCATAGTGTGCACAGCTGCAAGTGTTAACACAGTGATAGTGATTGCAGCACCTGCCATGTTGATCGTTGCGCCTAGAGGGATAGATACAGAGTAAGTATCTTCATCTAGGTTTAGCTTCTTACAAAGGTTCATGTTAACTGGAATGTTTGCAGCACTTGAACGAGTGAAGAATGCTGTTACGCCTGATTCACGGATACATTGAAGTACAAGTGGGTATGGGTTCTGCTTTGTCTTGATAAATACAAGTAGTGGGTTAACCACAAGCGCAATAATCAGCATTGAGCTTAGTAGAACAGCTAGCAATTGACCGTAGCTTGCTAGAGCATCGAAACCCGTTGTTGCGAAAGTAGTCGAAACAAGGCCAAAGATACCGAATGGTGCAAGACGGATAATGAAGCGAACAATGTGCGAAACACTGTGGCTTAGGTCTTCGAAAACCGCTTTAGTTGTTGCAGATGCGTGGTGCAGAGCAAGACCAAGGCCGATTGCCCAAGCTAGAATACCAATGTAGTTTGCGTTCATTAGCGCGCTTACTGGGTTATCTACAAGCTTGAATAGAAGAGTATGAAGAACTTCAGCAATACCTTGTGGAGGGTTCGCACCTTCAGCGCCAGCAACCAGTGTCAAAGTGGTTGGGAACATGAAGCTTAGAACGACTGCCGTTAAGGCTGCAGAGAAAGTACCAATCAGGTAAAGCACAATGATTGGACGCATATGAGTATGCTGACCTTTCTTTTGGTTTGCGATAGAAGCTGCAACAAGAATGAATACTAAAATTGGGGCAACAGCTTTCAGAGCACCAACAAACAGACTACCGAGTAGGCCTGCGTCTTGAGCTGCTGAAGGAGAAACCATGGCGAGAACGACACCGAAAACAATACCAGCAAGGATCTGTAGGACTAGATTCCCACGAGCGATGCGGGCGAGTATGTTGTTGTTTTGCATAAAATACCTGCAATTGTTAAATTATTATAGTGATGTATCTTTTTATAAAGTTGTACCAAATCCAACTATACACTAGTGGAATGGGCGGTAATATTAGCGAGATCTAAGAGAGTGTCTAGGAATAGTTTACTTTTAGGGTGATTGTTTGCGTCCAGTGGCGTTTTTGGAGCTAAATGTTAAATAAAAGTGTTAATGTTGGTCTATAAGTCTACATGTTTATGTTTGTAAGGGGCAATATTCTGGTTGTTGGGGTATGTAAACTGTTATTGGCAAAATCATTGTATTCAGAAATAGTTATACAGATACCAAATTGAAATAAAAAAGCCCCACCTGATTAACAGGGTAGGGCTAAGTCGTCTTATAGTCGTTAACCTAAAAGGCTTAATCGGAGGCTTTCTTAAGGTTGCGGCTCTCTGATTGTACAGTTTATATATCTTAGAAAGCGGATTTCTATTAGCGCGTTGTTCGGCTAACGAAGCGCCATTTCTAGCTTGTTCCTTCAACAACTATTGATTTTTGGCGAGATCAAAAAGCGAGCTCAGTTTAAAAAAGCCACGATGGCAAAAAGTCATCGTGGCTTAAATTATTCCATCAATTGTGAATGCGATTAATGATGGTCGTGGTTCATCTTTTTCATGCCGCTCATCACTTTCTTCACTGGTGCATCGAAGGTTTGTGTTTCACCGTTGGCGAAGGTTAATGTCATCTCGATTTGATCACCTTCTTTTAAGCTGCTTTTTAGGTCGAACAACATGATGTGTAGGCTACCTGGTTTCAGTATCGCTTCCCCATTCGCAGGGATTGTGATCTCTTGAACTTGGCGCATCTTCATTACGTCGCCATCAACGATAACATCATGAAGCTCTACCTTTCCTGCTGCTGGTGTTGCTGCAGAAACAATAGCGCGATCTTTATCGCTGTGGTTCATCAGAGTCGTGAATACCGCGCTGTTCACTGCTGAAGGCGGTGTTGCACGAGCGTACGCATCATGAACCATAATATCGCTATTAGCGTGAGCAAGAGGAGTGAGCAATAAGCCTGCTAGAGCGAGTGCTTTTAACTTCATGTTGTTGTCCTTATTTTTTATGTTCTTTGGTCTGGGACCTGACTTTTTTGATCGAACTTTATTCATTAAGTTCTTTGTTTTTACGTTTTATTGCGTCAATTTGTTGATGGCCTCAACAATTGGCGCTGGCGTTAACGTATGCGGCACTTTGGTAATCAGTGTGCCATCGGGCTTTAAAAAATAAAAATATGAGCTGTGGTCTAGGGTGTATTCCAACTCTGAACCTTCCAGCTTTGTTTTTCTAAAAATAACACCGTAATTGTGTGCAAGCGTTGTTGTCACATCCAATGGACCACTTAGCCCTTCCATCATTGGGTGGAAGTATTGTGCGTATTCGTACGATGCTTCTGCAGCATCACGTTCAGGATCAAGTGAAACAAACATCGGCCGAATTTTGGCTTTTGCTTCGTCAGAGACTTGGTTAAGTGCACCGGCTAGCATCGCTAAAGAAGTCGGGCAGACATCTGGGCAACGAGTGAAACCGAAGTAAACGATGCGAATTCTGTCATCGGTTTGGTCAAAGATTTCCGTTGGCTGGTTATCTTTACCGAAAAGCGTGGTCATTGAAAACTCTTGCTTTGCTGCGTGTTGTTCTTGAGCTTCGTTTTGCCCATCAAGATAGCTTTTGACACCAAAACCAAGTACAAACGCTACCACTAATGCTAACGACCAATTCTTACTCATCTTGCCATCCTTATTGCAGGGTTTACGGTTTCAACACCATCGGTGAGTTCGCCAAGCCAAGTCATTTTATCCATGGTGCACACAGGTAAAATCACATCCCCTTCGTAGATATTATTACCAATATTTTTTAACTGAAAACGTGCTGAACCCATGTCCATTTCTAAGCCCGTGAGTGACAACATTAATGTTTCAGATGCCGCTCCTTCCCAAACTACTTTCATTTTAGTAGGAACCAGTGGTTGGGCGGTCTCGCTATCAAGAGACATAGAAATCTCCTGTTGCTTACACGACGCTGTTGAAAGCATGCAATAGTCGTCTAAGTTAACGTCAGCTGAGGTGTGTTCCATGGTTGTTTTAAATTGCTGGATCGCTTGTGGTCCATAAAAGCCTGCCACGAGAGCGACTCCAATAGCTGCCACCTTTAATGCCGGGTGCATGTCGTGTTCTCATTTAATTTTATAAGAGCGGCGATGTTATCATACCCGTCAATACGTGCTTGTATCAAAAAGCAATTTTGTGCGTATGGTAGAAGTAAAAAAGCGAAGCCACAGGCTTCGCTTTTGTCTATATAAGAGGGTCGTTGAGTTTAGTATTTCTTACACTCATCGGTTTGTCATGCTAAACAAAGGTTCGCTGAATGATTAGTCAGCATTGCACTCTGCAAACTTTTCCAACCCGAGAACCAATGCAATGGCAACAAGCATCATCACAATCGCCATAACCAGTTGAGATGGTTGAGAAGTGACCGCTTCGAAATCGAAAGGCGATAGATTTTCCTGAATCAAAGGAACTTGCTCACCTTTGGAGTTTGTACGCCAGCTGATGGTCTCTTTCCAAGGCCAGATCTTTGGTAGCGTACCAATCATCAAGCCAGTTAAGAATACTAACGTGAAATCGCGGAATGAGCGCAATAACCAAGAGAGAATGTGTGAGAAAGTCAGTAGACCGATCACACAGCCACCTAAAAATAGGGCAAGCACATCAATTTGAAACTCTTTGACCGCGCCAAGTACTGGGCCATACATCCCAATCAATAGCAGGATAAAGCTACCTGAGATACCTGGTAGGATCATCGCACAGATCGCAATCGCACCCGCAATGAGAACATTGATACTAGTAGGTTCCATCTGCAGTGGCTTAAGCACGGTAATACTATAAGCGAAGGCAATACCGAGCAGTAAAAATACGAAGCGAATTACATCGCGTTTCTCTACTTGTTTAAGAATATGGAAAACAGATACCAAGATAAGGCCAAAGAAGAAAGACCATAAAGGGATTGGATGTGTAACCAATAACCAAGAGATGAGTTTCGCGAATGTTGCAATGCTGGTGAACACGCCCGCGAACAGTGAAATTAGGAAAAACCCATTGATATGGCTAAACGCAGCCTTGAAGCCTTCACGTTTCCATAAGCCAAGCACGCTAGGGTTAATTCTTCGAATGCTTTCTAGCAAGGTATCGTAGATACCTGTGATGAATGCGATGGTTCCGCCAGACACACCAGGAACAACGTCGGCTGCGCCCATTGCCATGCCTTTGAAAAAAGTACTTAAGTAATTCATTGCTTCATAGAGTTGAGGATGATTTTGTGCAGTATACAAACTTTAGTGTAAAAAAAGTATGAATATGCCATCAATGAAAGGGCTTTTATCCCCTTTTAAATTGTAAGGCAATAAGTTGAAGTGAACATGTGCCTAATATTTAGAATACAACCACTTAGTGTTTTATCACTAGTGCTTAATGATGAAACTGATCTCTTATCAATATTGCATCTTAGTTGCATTATGCAAGTGCACTTTGCAATTCGCATGATGAATTAGCAGTTTTTATGCGATGCAGGGCTTATAAAACGTCTTTTTAAAGTTGGCACGCTAACTGCATTGTAGTACTTGACCCTTCTTAAGCCGAGGGTCACCTAGCCAACTGACGTTGTTAGTGAACCTATTGATTTGTTCACAAATATATAGAGCCAATCGCGATTATTGCGGTTGGCTATTTTTTTATCTGTCGTTTGGTTATCTGTGATTTCTTCCTGCTATTTCCTTCATGCAAAGAAAAAAAAGCCAGCCACTATGGGTGACTAGCTTATGCTTTATCTCGAATCTCGAATCTCGAATCTCGAATCTCGAATCCGCTTTAATACCCCATTAACTGCAGCAAGTTCTCGGCAGTACTGATTGCTTCTTTACGGTTGGCAATATTGAGCTTTTGATAAAGATTTCGAATGTGTGTTTTGATGGTGGTCCCTGCTACATCGAGCTCTTGAGCGATCTGTTCATTACTGAATCCAGAATAGATCAGGCCAAGCACCTGCCATTCACGTTGAGTGAGTGGGCTAGTACGCACAAGCTCCGGGATATTAGGGTGATTAACCAAATTCTCAACAAAGTCTTCATCGAAGTGAACCGATCGGCTACGCTGAGTCGTCGAGATATCTTTCATAATCTGCTGCGCACGATGACGTTCTAAATCACCTAAGCCCGGCTTGTTGCTCAACTTATCTAAGATATGACCAATTGTGCCACCGTCTACTAAGAAGTTACCAACCATACCGGTTTGGTTAGTCATGTGTAAGGCTTCTTCAAGAAGTACGCGAGCACTGTCTTCGTCGTTAATTTGGGTGCGCAGTACCGCTTCCACGATTAAGTTTCGGTTGGTATCCGTCACAAGGTGAGAGCGTTGAGCTTCACTCTTCAAGAATGCCAATGCTTCTTCTGCGTCTTCGTATTGCTCAAGGATGATATGAGCGCGAACAATGTTTCTCCATTGAAGCTGACAGAAGTGGTTACTCGCTGATTCAGGTCGAACCGCCACATTTAACCAATCACGAATGGCTTCTTTATCGCCTTTTACTTGCCAAAATAGGATCAGAGAAAGAGAAGCGTTCGCCGTCCAGTCTACATGGTAGGTGGATTGGCGTAATAGGTGTTGAATTTGGTCGATAAACTTTGATGCTTTATCAATCTCTCCACGGCTCAGTGAAATACGAGCCAGCATTGAATAGCTGTGCAGGTGCTTACTTGGTGAATGGTGACCAAGAATATCTAAACCTTTGTAGCAACACTCTTCTGCTTCATCTAATCGGTTCCAACACCAGAATATCTGGGCACGTACACGCAATAGAAACTCATGTAGAGGTACGTATTGTAATTGATGCTCTTCGATCAATTTGAACGCACTGTCTTGCAGTTCGAACGCCGCTTGAACGTAGCCTTGAGCAATCAAAATTTCACTCTGTTGCAGAATGGCCCACAAGGCTTGATGGTAAACCTGATATTGGCGCGCGAGTTTCTCTGTTTGTTGCATCATTGGTAACGCACGACTGAGGTTGCCCATTACGTGATTCACTTCACCAACAACCGAGGTTGCTACAATGCGGCTACGATAAACTGTTGTGTTTAACTGACTCAACGAAAGTTCAGCAAGTTCTAATGCTTTTTCAGGTTCATTACTGTTGATGGCGACTTGGGCGCGCAAGGCATTGTATTGGCCTTGTTGTTGAGTATCGAGCTCGATGTTTCGATCTTGATATTGAGTTTCAGCCTCTTCCAACAAAGTACCCACTTGATCATAGCGGTGCTGGCTTTGTGCAAGCCACGCGCGCAGCATTGATAGCTTAGGCTCGCTGTAAAGCTGATCGGTGGTCAGTTGCTTGATCGCCATTTCTAACGAAGACAACTCACCTTGGTTGAACATCGGCCAGCCGTGCTCTGTAAGAATTTGAATGATCAGGTCCGGGTCTTCAGCACGTTGTGCATGTCGTAGTGCTTGGTGAGGCGTTTTCTGTTTGATCCACGCTTTAGCGGCACTTCGATGCAATTCAGCTTCTTGCTGAGGAATTCGCGCCTGACGTTCGTGTGCTAGAAATTCACCAAACAGATTATGGAAGCGGTACCAGTTTTTTTCGCCCTCAAGCGGGTAGATGAATAAGCCAAAACGGTTGAGTGATTCAATCATTCCGAGTGCGTCTTCACGTTGTGTCAGTGCGCAGACTAATTCGTCATTGAAGTGATCAAGCACAGAACATTGCATTAAGAAGTGTCGAGTTTCTTTGTCTAATAGATCGAACACTTCTTCAACCAAATAGTCCCAAAGGTGGGCATGGTTAAAGTGAGAGAACGACTCGGCTGATTGGGCAAGTGTGCGTTTTTGGTGTTGTGCTTGAAGCGCGATAAGTTGCAGTGCAGAAGGCCAACCTTCTACATAGCTACAAATACTGTCTGCCGTTGTGTCATCAATGCCATCGGCAACACGTTGATTGAAAAAGCGTGTGGTTTCTTCGGTATCAAACGCCAGCGAGTCATTACCTAATTCGATCATTAAGTCACGAACGCGCAGGTTTGCTGTGCCAAGTGGTGGTGTACCACGACTGGTTACCACAAGCGTTAAATTGTCGGGCATGTGTTTGAGGAAAAAGCGCATCGCTTCATGAATGTCATCATTATTAACCAAGTGATAGTCATCCAGCACCAGGAAACATTCGTGATGGAATTCAGACATCTCAGCAAACACTTCACTTAATAAAGAATGCAGTGATGAAAACTGTCGTTTTTCTGCCAATTTTTGGGCGTTAGGACAGGCATTTTGAGTCGCTTTATTGAGTGATTGTAGGAGGTAGTTGATGAACCGGAATGCATCGTTGTCACTATCATCGATGCTGTACCAACCTACATTGGGTTTATCTACCAGCCACTGCGCAGCCATGGTGGTTTTGCCGTATCCCGCTGGAGAGCGAAACAATACTAGCTTATAGCAATCTGCATGTTGTAGCAGATCGAGAACTCTCGGTCGCAAGATTGCGTTATGTAGGCGGCCGGGACGAGTCAGTTTCGAAGGGATCCACATGTTTAAGTTTTTCACCTATTCCGTGGCTTATGCTATGGATTATCTCAATCTATCGTTGAGTACATGTCCAATGACATTCGCCTGATTACTTAAGTCTTCAGTCATAGTACGTGATGCCAAACGATACCGACTATGATCCTCCTCAGAAACCTTGCACTCCTGCAGGTTTTTGATGTTCTACGCCCTTTATTTGTGACATATCTCACTTAGTGGGGCGTTTTTTTAATGTGACCTTGTCCTCCCCTGTACAAGATTTTATGTAAAAGATGAGACGAGAGAAATTTTTTCGTGATCTAAATATCAGATTTGGCAATAACTTCAAATGGGTTAAATAAAAGTCACATCAATTGAAGTTAAGTTATCGAACGGGACCTTGTGATCTCAGTCACTCCAAGTTTTTGTTCTAAGTCAGAACATGAGAGTCAGATCACTAACCCCATGTCGGTACGCCCCCTACGCCCTCTCATCTACTCCTAGTTAGTCGTACGGGCGGGAGGATGTTTAGTTAATGGTGACCATGCACGATATGTCACAGATGAATTAGAACTATTAAAAGCGAGATTTCTGAAATGAAACCAACTCAGCAAAAAACTTTCGATAAAGTGTCGTTCCAAGAAAGCGTTAAGAAGCATTTATCTGCAACCTACGCAACAACGATTGAAAACGCAGATAGCCGCGCATGGTACCTAGCAATGGGGCGTGCGCTAGCAGAACTCACAACATTTGATCTGTTAGAAACTGAAAATGACGAAAAAATTAAGAACGCGAAGAGCGTTAACTACCTTTCACTAGAGTTTTTGATTGGTCGTTTAACCGGTAATAACCTGATCAGCATGGGTCTGTACGAACAGATCACTCATGCAATGGAAGAGCTAGGTCAAAACCTAACGGATCTTCTAGAAGAAGAACGCGATCCATCACTAGGTAATGGTGGCCTTGGTCGTCTAGCTGCTTGTTTCATGGATTCTTGTGCCGCTCAAGAATACCCAACAGTAGGCTACGGTCTTCACTACGAATATGGTCTATTCAAACAGTCTTTCCAAGACGGTCGTCAACAAGAAGCACCTGACGCATGGCGTGGTGTTGAAGGTTACCCATGGGAAGTGGCTCGTCCAGAACTAGCACAACACATTGGTTTTTACGGTCATGTAGAAGTTGAATACATCGACGGTAAAGAAGTTCGTACTTGGGTTCCGGGTATGGAAGTAAAAGCAATGCCTTGGGATCTACCTATCGTAGGTTACGAGTCAAACACGGTTTACCCGCTGCGTCTTTGGGAATGTCAGGCAATTGCACCATTCTCACTAGCAAGCTTTAACAACGGTGACTACTTCGAAGCGCAACACTCGCTAATCGATGCAGGTAACATCACTAAAGTACTTTACCCGAATGACAACCACGAGAAAGGTAAGACTCTGCGTCTAATGCAGCAGTACTTCCACTCAGCAGCGTCTGTTCGCGATATTCTACGTCGTCACGAAGCAGCAGGTTTCTCTCTAGAAGACCTTCCTAAACAAGAAACGATTCAACTGAACGATACGCACCCAACTATCGCTATCCCTGAATTGATGCGCATCCTGATCGATGAGAAAGGTTTAACTTGGGACCAAGCTTGGGAAATCAGTGCTCACACGTTCGCGTACACGAACCACACACTGCTTCCAGAAGCACTAGAGACTTGGTCTGAATCTTTGATCAATCGTCTTCTTCCACGTCACATGGAAATTATTTTTGAAATTAACCACCGCTTCATGCAAGAAGTTCGCAAGATGTGGCCTGGTGATGGTGAGAAACAAGCGAAGCTTTCTATCATTCAAGAAGGTTTCCACCGTATGGTTCGCATGGCAAACCTATGTGTGATTGGTTCTTACAAAGTAAACGGTGTAGCTGCACTTCACTCACAACTGGTTAAGAAAGACTTGTTCCCTGAGTTCAACGAAATCTTCCCTGGCAAATTGACTAACGTAACGAACGGCATCACGCCACGTCGTTGGTTGAAGTTCTGTAACCCAGGTCTATCTACGTTAATCACAGGTAAGATCGGTACTGAGTGGCCTGCAAAACTTGAGCAGCTAGAAGGCATCGCTAAGTTTGCAACAGACGCGAAATTCCAAAAAGAATTCATGGCTGTTAAGAAAGAAAACAAACAGCGTCTTGCTGATTGGGTTCAAGAAAACATGGGTATCGAGCTAGATACTAACGCTATCTTCGACGTGCAAATCAAGCGTCTACACGAATACAAGCGTCAGCACCTAGACTTGCTACACATTCTATCTCTGTACCACCGTATTCTAAACGAACCTGGTTTCGAGTGTGAGCCACGTGTATGTTTCTTCGCAGCGAAAGCAGCTCCAGGTTATCACCTAGCCAAAGAAATCATCTTTGCGGTTAACAAGATTGCAGAGAAGATTAACAACGATCCTCGTATCGGCAACAAGTTGAAAGTGGTATTCATCCCTGACTACCGAGTGAGCATGGCTGAAATCATCATTCCAGCAGCAGACGTTTCTCAGCAAATTTCATTAGCTGGTAAAGAAGCATCAGGTACGGGCAACATGAAGATGGCTCTAAACGGTGCTCTAACTATCGGTACGATGGATGGTGCAAACGTTGAGATTCGTGAAGAAGTTGGCGATGAAAATATCTACATCTTCGGCCTAGACGTTGATGGTGTTGTGGCGTTGCAAGCTCAAGGTTATAACCCTTACGACTACTACAATGCTGACCCACTACTGAAAGCTTCTCTAGACCTACTGACAGGCGATGAGTTCTCTCCAGGTCAACCAGGCCTCCTGCGTGCAACGTTTGATAGCCTGCTAGACGGTGGTGACCCATACCTATGTCTTGCTGACTTCGCATCTTATGTGAAAGCACATGAAGACATGGGCAAGCAGTACAAAGACCAAGCCGGTTGGGCTAAGAAAGCAATTCTTAACACAGCATTGGTTGGTAAGTTCACATCAGACCGCTCAATCCGCGACTACGTGAATAATATTTGGAAACTTGAAGCGGTTAACCGTTAATAAACCCAAAAGCAGCCAAGGCAGTTTCTGCCTTGGCTCAATTGACTTGTGCACAAGCCAGTAGTTTCAAATTAACGGCTTATAAACTGAATCGTTCACAAGCTGATTGATGAACAACAGATTAAATAACAACCCTACAAAATTGAAAGCGTTAGAACGTTTTCGGAGAGAGCGATGAAAGAACAGACCGTATTAAAACAAGTCGCAGAAATGGCAAATATTGCCGACAGTTACGTTAGTGCGTGGGGCGATGAAGCACAAGTATCAGACGAGACGATTACGTCTCTATTGGCTTCATTGGGCTACGATACAAGCAGCGATGATGCACTGCTAAAATCAGCAGAAAGAAAACACAAAAAAGATGTACTAGACCCAGTTCTTGTCTTGCGTGACGGTGAGCCAGTAGAAGTGGCGCTTAATCTAGGTGTAAGTGCTCGTGAAAGTGAGTTCAGCTGGCGCTTAGAAACCGAGCAAGGAGAGGTACTTGAAGGCTATCTTCAATCTCAAGTCGTTCGTGATGAGCGTGCAGAGGGTGGCCCTTTAGTGTTTGCATTGCCAAGTGATTTGGCATGGGGTTACCACAAGCTAATTGTGAGCCGTAAGCGCCGTAAGAAGCCTTACGAGATGACATTAATCATTACGCCAAAAGCGTGTTTCAAGCAATCACTAATCGAGCAAGGCAAAAAGCTTTGGGGACCAAGCGTTCAACTCTACACTCTCAGAACTCAGCACAACTGGGGCATTGGTGATTTTGGCGATCTAAAACAACTTGTTGCCGATATCGCGTCTCGCGGTGGTGATTTTGTTGGTCTAAACCCAATCCACTCATTATTCCCAGCGAACCCAGAAGGCGCGAGCCCATACAGCCCGTCCTCACGTCGTTGGTTGAACATATTATACATTGATGTGAGCTCAGTACCTGAATTCGCGTTAAGTGCTGAAGCACAACAAACGGTAGGCAGTGCTGAATTCCAACAGCGCCTACAGAAAGCTCGTGAAGCACACTGGGTGAATTACACTGAAGTGTCCGAGCTTAAGATGAGCATCTTGCCTCTGTTATTCGCAGAATTTAAGACTCGTCATTTAGATAAAAACAGCGATCGTGCACAAGCGTTCTTAGCGTTTGTTGAAGAAGGCGGTGAAAGCCTGATGCATCAAGCGGCGTTTGATGCTCTGCATGGTGAGTTACATGCTGAAGATTCAGGTATGTGGGGCTGGCCTGTATTCCCTGAGAAATACCGCACATTCGAAAGCCCAGCAACACAGAAATACATCAAAGAGAACCTAGAAAACGTTCATCTGTACATGTACCTGCAATGGTTAGCGGATTGCCAAATCAACGATGCCCAGTCTCTTGCAGAAGAGAAGGGGATGGCTGTTGGCCTGTACCGTGACTTAGCGGTAGGCGTTGCGGATTCAGGTAGCGAAACGTGGGCAGATGAAGGCAACCTAGTGATGGATGCGAGTATCGGTGCTCCACCGGATGTTCTTGGTCCTTTAGGTCAAAACTGGGGTTTACCACCGCTGAACCCTGAAGTACTTCAAGAAACCAGCTACGACGCGTACATTAAATTGCTTCGTGCCAACATGAAACATTGTGGTGCACTTCGTATTGATCACGTTTTAGGTCTGCTGCGTTTATGGTGGATTCCAAAAGGTGAGAACGCAACCCAAGGCGCGTACATCTACTACCCAGTGCAAGATATGCTTTCGATTCTGGCGCTTGAATCTCACCGTTACCAATGCAGCGTTATCGGTGAAGATTTAGGCACCGTGCCAGACGAAATCGTTGATATCCTAGCGGATGCGGGCGTACATTCTTACAAAGTGTTCTTCTTCGAAACATCGGAAGACGATGGTGGTTTCATTTCACCGAAACACTACGCACCACAATCGATGGCAGCATTGTGTACTCACGATATGCCAACGCTTCGCGGCTTCTGGCACTGTGATGACTTGAAAATGGGTCAAGAGATTGGTTTATACCCAGATGCAGAACAGCTAGAAACCTTGTTCGATGACCGTCTGGAGTGCAAACAAGGTATCTTAGATTCAGTGGCATGGCATGGCTTCTTACCTGAAGGTGTTGGTCGTGATGCAAGCCAAGTACCGATGGACTCTTATCTTGCTGAAGCACTTCAACTACACGTTGCAGCTGGTGGTTCAACATTATTGAGTGTTCAGTTGGAAGATTGGTTAGAGATGGACAAGCCAGTAAACATCCCTGGCACTGTAGATGAATACCCGAACTGGCGTCGTAAACTATCCATGAACTTGGACGAAATTTTCGCTCATGAAGGCGTCAATCGTATCGCTTCTAAGCTGACAGACGTTCGAGAAAAAGCAGGTAAGTAATGACGTTGAGTGACTTGAAAATAAGTGGTTTTTTGCTTACGGCGTACGAAACTACAACCTCGGTCACTCAATAATGAATGCTCATCTGGTAGAATAAATTGTCGTTATATTGCCCGCACTAATAGCGGGCATTTTTGTATTATATTTTTTGGATGTTTGGTTAGGGAGAAACGTTTTGGAACTAAGTTCGATTTCAAAGCAAAAACAAATATATACCCAACTATCACAGGCTTGTTTCACTGACCCGTTTGCGTTTTTAGGGCCGTACTTACCTTCAGATCAAGGTGCATTAAGAGTATGGATTCCAGGGGCAGATAAAGTAGAGTTGATCGTTGGAAAGGAACCTCGTATTGAGTTAGCGCGAGAGGGTGAAAGTGGCTTCATCCTTAAGCAAAAAAGAGACCTACGTTTCACTCACTATAAACTTGCGGTTGATTGGGCTGGGGTAGAGCAGATCATCGATGATCCATACCAGTACCACGATCTGTACGCGAGTTATGAAGATCTTCATACACCTAAAGATATGTATCATCACATGGGGGCTCAGTTTATTACGCTAGAGCGTGATGAACAGACGATTTCAGGTACGCGTTTCTTGGTGTATGCACCGCATGCAACGGCGGCAAGTTTGGTGGGTAACTTCAACGCTTGGGATGGTCGTCGCCACCCAATGCAACGCCTAGATTACGGTATGTGGGGCCTATTCATTCCTGAACTGGAAGAAGGCGCTCAATACAAGTTTGAATTAAAAGGGCCAAATGGTGAAGGCTTACCACATAAAGCTGACCCATGGGGCTTCTACTCAGAGCAATACCCATCGTTCTCATCAGTGACTTACGACCACGCTCGTTACGAGTGGCAAGATAGTCAATGGCAGAATCGCCCTGTTACGCAAAAGCGCAAAGAAGCACTTTCGTTCTATGAACTGCATGCAGGTTCTTGGAAGCGTAACGCCGAAGGAGAGTTCTTAAATTATCGCGAGCTTGCGGCAGAGCTAATTCCATACTTGACGGATCTTGGCTACACACACGTTGAGCTAATGCCAGTTTCAGAGCACCCATTCTACGGTTCTTGGGGTTATCAACCTGTTGGTCTATTTGCACCGACTAGTCGTTTTGGATCTCCTGATGATTTCAAATACTTTGTCGACCAATGTCACCAAGCTGGCTTAGGTGTGGTACTAGATTGGGTTCCTGCTCACTTCCCAAGTGATGATCACGGCCTAGCAAACTTCGATGGTACGCCATTGTTCCACGATCCAGATCCACGTCGTGGTTGGCATCAAGACTGGAACTCGTACATTTATGATTTAGGCAAAGAGCATGTTCGTCGTTTCTTGGTAGCAAACGCTTTGTACTGGTTCGAACAATTCCATATCGATGGCATCCGTGTTGATGCGGTTGCTTCGATGCTGTATCTCGATTATTCGCGTAGCCATGACCAATGGATTCCGAACGCAGATGGCGGCAACGAAAACTATGACGCCATTGCTACCCTTAAGTGGATGAACGAAGAAGTTTATAAACACTTCCCGAATGCGATGACGATTGCTGAAGAATCGACTGCTTTCCCTGGTGTTTCGGCACCGACCTTTATGGGCGGCTTAGGCTTCGGCTTTAAGTGGAATATGGGCTGGATGCACGACAGTTTATCTTACATCCAAGAGGACCCGATTAACCGTAAATATCACCACGATACGATTACTTTCCCGCTGGTCTACGCACACAGTGAAAATTATGTATTATCTTTGTCACACGATGAGGTGGTTTACGGTAAGGGGTCTATCCACAACAAGATGCCTGGTGATGAATGGCAACAAACAGCCAACTTACGTGCTTATATGGGTTACATGTATGCACAGCCAGGTAAGAAGTTGAATTTCATGGGTGCTGAATTTGGTCAGACGGCTGAATGGAACCACGATGATCAACTGCAATGGTTCTTGCTGGATTACGATCGTCATCAAGGTGTTCAGCGCTTAACCAGAGACCTGAATAACCTATACCGCTCTGAAGCTGCAATGCATGACCTTGATTTTGACCCGAAAGGCTTTGAATGGCGTCTACAAGATTCTGCAGAAGCGAGCATTCTTGCGCATGAGCGTATCAGTGAGTCAGGTGAGCGTGTATTGGTAGTTTCTAACTTTACACCAGTCCCTCACGAGCATTTCCGATTAGGTGTTCCAGCAAAAGGGAAGTATTCACTATTGTTGAATACAGACTCGGTTGATTACGCAGGTAGCGGTTTTGAAGTGAAGAAAGTCGCTGAGATTGAATCAGTAGAAAGCGAAGGGCTAGACACATCGATTGAGCTACGCCTACCACCGTTATCGACGGTTTTTTATAAACTGAATTAACCGATTGTTAAAATAAAAAAATGGGAGCTTTAAGCTCCCATTTTTATTGCTTCGAAACTAATTTGATGGTGTTCCAAGGTTAGTTAGGTAGAACATTGAACGTCCTATTACCGTTTCAAGGATGCGAGCAGAGTCGGTCCCGAAGCTATTCAGCATTTTTTCGCGAAACAGACCATCTGAACTGACATTGAATGCTTCGGGACTTTTGACCTGTGAGGCATGAAAAAACATCAGTTTGATAACGTATCGGAATTGTTCATTGTCTAAAGCATTTTGCCATGATTGAAGAAAGACCTCTTCCGAAGCGAAGTCTAGGTTTTCTATAACAATCGATAACATGTGCTTGTGAAGCACTGTTCGGATAGCACGTGTCGATGGATAATAGCCCTGAAGCGTTGTTAAACTAATGCCAATTTCCTGAGCAATCCTTGCATAAGTTAGAGCTTCATGTCCTTCAGCCAGAAAAAGGTTCAATACGATTTCATCGTAGTTTTTTTGATTTTCTAGTTTCTGTAATTGAGTTATTCGAGCCATTATAAATCCCACATTAGGTGTGACATTCTGTATAGAAATTACGGATTGAGGATGTTAACAAAATATTCCGTAATAGACCTTAAAAAACAAAAAATTACGCATAAAAAGATATAATTAATCGATAATTTATACATAAACTACTGTTTAGTGTGAAAAAAGGCCACTTAACTAAGTGGCCTTTGATTTTTTAACAGTGTTATCTTATGACTTTGCAAGGCTAGAAAGGGTACCAGAACAGCTGCTCTTCAAGTACTCGCTTTGTGATGGCGAGTATTACGACTAATGCGATAACGGCTAAACAAACAAAATCGACACGTTTCAAAGGTGCATAGCTATACCAAGTACGCGCTTTGTGTCGACCAAAACCTCGCAACGTCATTGCATTAGATATCTCGTCTGCGCGGTCCAAGCTAGAGAAAATAAGCGGGCCTAGGACCTTAGCTACATTTTTGATTCGAGTAATTAGGGGCGCTTTCTTCGAAAGCTCTACACCACGAGCCTGTTGGGCGTGCATGATATTGACGAAATCTTTCTTAACTTCTGGCAAGTAACGTAGCGTTAAGCTCACCGCATAAGCTATTTTGTAAGGAACACCGATACGGTTGAGGCTGGCAGCAAATTCAGTTGGATGCGTAGTAAATACGAATATCAACGCAACCGGGAACATGCTCATGTATTTAAGCGTTACCGTGACTAAGTAAAACAGGGTCTCTTGGCTTAACGAGTAGTTGCCAGGTAGCGTTAACAATATGTTCTCGCTACCGATAAGCTCAGTACCTTGCTGTGGCGCAAGGAGGTACATGAATAAAGCATTTAGGCTTAATACACTCGCCGTACCCAATAACAAAGGCTTATACACGCGTACAGGGACATTGGTAAGCTTCAACAGGTATAAACCAGTCACAATAAGCAGCGTAATCAATCTTAGGTCAAACGTAGTTAACACCACGGTTACCCAAGCCAAGAAGAGTGCAAATTTGGTGATGCCGTTGAGTGCGTGAAGCGGTGATTTTGTATCAATGTAATTGATGCCGAATTTTACTTTTGATGCGTTCATTGAGCACTTCTCTCGTAGTCGATGAAGTATTGCATGAACGCATTAGTATCGTCGATTTTCATCATGGTCGCGAGTTCATAAATGCTGGTGGTACAAAGATTTGCGCGTTCTAGAAGTGATGGTTGGCTAAATACTTCTGTCATCGCCGCATTAGCGATGAGTCTGCTGTCTGCAATCACAATTGAACGCGTGGTGTATTCTAAAACGAGGTGCATGTCGTGTGAAATGATCACAACGGTGATACCTAGGTCGCGGTTGAGTTTTTGGATGAACGCTAACATTGACGTGTAGTTTCGGTAATCTTGGCCAGCTGTTGGTTCATCCAAGATGAGAAGTTCAGGTTCCAACACTAAGATAGAAGCGATGGTTACACGTTTTTTCTGGCCGTAGCTTAGTGCTTCGATCGGCCAATGGCGGAACTTACTCAGCCCACACAACTCAAGAACATGCTCTACTTTTTCTGTGATCAGTTCTTCTGCAATGTTGCGGTTACGAAGACCAAAAGCAATCTCATCAAAAATCATATGATGCGAGATCATATGATTTGGGTTCTGCATCACGACACCGACTTTCTGGCTTCTTTCAAAGATAGAAAGTTCAGATAGGTCTTCACCATTTAGATAGGAAGAGCCTGAATCGGCATCGATCACACCCATGATGAGTTTGGTTATGGTAGATTTACCCGAACCGTTTTTGCCTAGAATCGAAACAAACTCACCTTTGCCAATCTTGAAGCTCACATCTTCGAGTGCGTTTTTCTCGCCGTCGTAAGAATAAGTCAGACCATGAACTTCAAGTAAAGGTGGATATTGCTTATCTGCTACTGGGGCAGGGCGCTCAGCAAACCAAGCTTGAACAGCAGGGCGGAACCTTTTGTAGTCTAAAGCTTTGAGGTTTGACAGCTTATCTTCGCAGGTTAGTGGGGCTTTCGCCGCCTTAAGCGCCGACAAGTAAAGCGGTTCACGAATACCGTGTGTATCAAGTAATTCAGAAGCTAAGATTTCATCGGGTGTCGTGTCAGCGACGATTTCACCACGTTCCATTAAGATCACGCGATCGATATCGCGATGCAGGACATCCTCAAGGCGGTGCTCGATAATCACGATGGTCTTGTTGGTTTCTTTATGCAGCTGATCAATGATCTCAATCGTTGCCTTACCTGTTTTCGGGTCAAGGCTTGCTAGAGGTTCATCGAACAGCAATATATCAACGTCATCAACTAAGATGCCCGCTAAGGACACTCGCTGTTTTTGACCACCTGAAAGGTCATGAGGTGAACGTTCAAGCATGTCCGCTAGATCGACCATTTTTGCAGTCGACTTAACTAACGGGTACATGTCAATGTTCGACATCAACTGGTTTTCGAGTGCGAAAGCGATGTCTTCACCGATACTCAAACCTACAAACTGGCTGTCAGTATCTTGTAATACCGTGCCGACTTGCTCGGTATAATCGTGCATCGAAAACTCAGAGATATTCTTGCCGTTTATCTCTAAAGAGCCGGTTACCTCACCTTTGATTGCATGAGGTATCAAGCCATTGAGACACTGACCTAGGGTAGATTTACCACTACCACTTGGCCCAATAATGACGATTTTCTCTCCTTTCTCTATCCTTAGATTGATATTTTTTAGCGTCGGTTTGTCCAGCGACTCATATCTAAAAGAGAAGTTCGAAAATGCTATAGTCATTATCGCTTATGCCTCAGTCAGGTTGCGGCTTTGTTTGTTGCGTTTAGCGACTGATTTTAGGATCAGGAAGCCCACAACAGCGATCAGAACTGTGTTACCCGCTGCGATGATAGACAGTTGAGTGAAGACTTTAGTAAACGGTTCAGCGTATAGGATGGTGTCTAGGAACGCAGAGCAGCCATAGCCTACAACGTTACCTGCAAGGGCAAGTATCACGAACAATACAAAATCTTTCATTGGAAGCTCGCCTTGCTGAAGGCGATTTTTGGTTATTATTGGGAAAAGACCGATAACCATACCTACGATACCTGAGCCTAATACCCAAGTTAGCCATACGCCCCAACCTGCAAATAAGTCGGTAACCCAGTGGCCAATAAAACCAACCAAGAAGCCAACAATAGGGCCAAATAGAACCGAAAACAGTGCAAGGACGGCCATTGCTGGTTTCAATGTCGTGTTCGCAAACACTGGGACACCAAACATAGGTAAACCACCAATGCCGTACAGCGCCGCGCCAATGGCAATAACGACGACTGTTTTAGCTGAAAAGTTCATAGATAACCTCGAATACAGAAAGATAAAGCATGATAAAGAACGAATATTCGCCATTAGTAATATGCGTCTCAATGAGAACATTTTTTGGGCAAATATAAAAAATAAGGCGCGCATTATACAGTAGAACCCTTCCATAAGGGAAGATAAGTGTCTAGATGTCTAAAATTCCACCTTAGTAGGCTAATGTGGCGTAAAAAGCACAACTTTATGGTTAATCAAGCAACAAAAAAGCCAGAACAGATCTGGCTTTTTCATTCATATTAACAATGTGTTAAGTAGTTTTCTCTTTGTTCCACTACAGTTTAGTGGTCAAGGTATAGATAATTTTGCCAACTTTTCATACGAATAAGCACTTTACGCATAATAGATACATGAGTGAAACTGTCAGAATAAACGGCAACTTCAACCGCGGTACCCATAGGTAAATGGTATTCCGATAGATCATCGGTGATGCTTAATTTAACAAACACACGACCACTGGTACGCAATGCATCAGTACCTAGAAGCGCGCCTCTAGCTTGGAATTGGCTCTCACCGATAGCTGGAATCACCTCATCAATGCGCCCTTTGAATACTTCCCCTGGTAGCGCTCTAAACAAAAATTCTGCTTCGTAACCAGGTTGTAGGCGTTGTAAGGAGTTTTGTCTGAATGCTGCAGTATAGAACTGTTCTTCGGTGTGAACAAAAGTCATAACGGGTGCTAGTGGAAGTGGCACAGCCATTACACCAGGGCGCAGAGCAAGTTGAGTTACGTAACCATCGGTCGGTGCTCGTACCACGGTTTGCTCTAGATCGAACTGAGCTTTACGCAATTCGGCCAATAAACTCAAAACCGCGGTATTCTCGCCACCAATTTCAGAGTCCAAGGCGATTTTTGCTTGTTCTAGATTTGCATCTGCCACTTTCACGGCGGCTTCCGATGCTTTGTAAGCTTGTCTGCGAGTGTCTAATTGTTGCTCAGTAAAGGCGCCACTGTCATAACCACGTTTATAACGAGAGAATTCACGTTGGGCTTTATCTCGCTCTGCGATGGCTTTGATTCTTGCGGCTTCGGCTTCGGTTACTTCCGATTCCATACCGAGAGCGCCTTGGCTCGCCTCTTTTACTTTCGCCTCTAATCGTGCGACTTCAGCTTCAAATGGAATAGGGTCGATCTTGAAAAGAATATCCCCTTGCTTAAGAGGTTTATTTGCCTCTACAGGCACTTCTATAACTTTACCTCTTACACCAGAAACAACCGGCGTTGTTGAGTAAACTTGGTTACCAATTTGAGTAAAAGGGTGGTTGTAGTTCATCAATAGGATCAATGTACCTATGATGATAACACCACCAAGAACGGCGGTAGGTACAGTCCATTTGTTTAGCGGGATATTAAACACTTTGAAAATAGTGATACAAAGTGCCGCGTAGGTCATTATCAGCAGTAAATCCATTACTTAACCTCCTGATCTTGATCGTTGTTTTGAACTTTGTCTGTATTCACTTCTACGGAATTTGCCTGTTTGAGTTGAGCAATTTCTTCCTGAAGCGTGCTAACCTGGTCGATCAAAATATCAACACGATGATGAATGTCGTGTTGTTCTTCTTCTAATTTAGCGAAGCCCCAGCCACGATCTTTACGCCATAGCGTTGCCCAGATCCAAAGGAAGGGCCAAATAGCATGTAAGGTGAATAGGCTAACCCAGCCTGAGACGTGAATAGCATCTTGATGAGGGTGATTGCGTTCTTTTGCTATTTCGTAGGGAATATCGTGAATAACGATGATGCCGTAAAAGATTACTAATGCTACGAAAATAAGTAGGCCGAGCGCAAAGTAGTCTAAAAACATAACAGATCCTTGTAATGTTAGATATTAGTTATAAATATACTACGCTATCATCCAAGTAATTGTTATAAAAATGATTTATCGAGTTGAAAATAATGTGTGTTCGCTTCTAATGTGAGCATAATAGTTATTGGTTTTTATAAAATCCAGTTAGAGGCAAGGTGAGTCGGTGGCTAATTTTAGGTTCGATTAACGCCAAAAAGTGGGTGTTAATATGAAATTTTCAGAATGACAAACCGTAATTAGCCGAATCATCGTAACAGAAATCATGCAGGCTAGGTTGAAATGGCATACATATCACTGAGGATAAATACGGATGTATATAGGTGAACTTGCCGCGATAGGTGCGGCTATTGTGTGGGCGTGTGCGACATGGATTTACGGACAGTTCGGTCATCGCTTCTCTGCGATGCAGTTGAATATTGTTAAAGGCGTCGTGGCTTCTGGCATGATGTTACTTGTGATGCCCCTTATTCCAATGCCAGAGTTTGAAATGAGTGCGAATCACTTTTGGATACTGGCCATTTCTGGTGTCATTGGCATCGCGATTGGAGATAGCGCGTATTTTGCGGCATTAAAAAGAATTGGCGCGAATAAAACCTTGTTGCTTGAATCTTTGGCTCCACCTCTTTCTGGTGTATTGGCATTAATGTTTTTAGGTGCTGCATTGACGTTGCAAAGTTGGCTCGGTGTTGTTATCACGACTTTAGCCGTGACATTTGTCGTTTTTCAGCCGTCTCAGTCTGTGAATGGGGAGGCCGATTCTAAAAACAAAGCACAATGGAGTGGTATTGGATTTGGGCTTGTGGCGAGTGTTTGTCAGGCTTCTGGAGTAGTGATTTCCCATTATGCTTTGGTGGCTGGTGATATTCCCCCATTGTTAGGAGCGCTGATTCGCCTCACGATAGGTGTGTTTGTCGTGATGCTGATTATCCCTTTTGTTGAGAGTAAGCCTTACTCGTCTATGAAAAAAGATTTATGGGAGATGACCAAATTCGACAAGCTGTGGCTTTTAGGGGCAATATTTGTCGGAACATTTTTGGCGCTGTGGCTTCAGCAGGTTGCGTTGAAAAATGCCAACCCAGCAATTGCACAAACATTAATAGCGACCAGCCCTGTCTTTATTTTGGTGATCTATGTGCTCAAAGGGGAAAAGATCTCGAAGCAAAGTGTCATCGGGACACTTGCTGCGTTAGGTGGAATCTCTCTTTTTTTCTATCAGTAGTTTGGCTTAAATTATTCGGTACAAGTTTGATTACGACCGTTAGCTTTAGCTCGGTACAAGGCTTTGTCTGCTCGGTAGAAGGTACGTTGAGTATTCTCTCCCTCGCGGTGTATTGTGATACCAATACTTACGGTTAGACCGCGCTCTCCTAAGATCTCATGCCAGCCGAATTGGAAAATACGTTCTCGATAATTCTCAGAGTGCATTTCCGCTTTATCAAGGTTAGTGTTTTCAAGGATAACTAAGAATTCTTCTCCACCAAACCTAACACATGAAGCTCCTCTAAATTTAAAGTAAGAACGCAGCTCTTGAGAAACGCTAACAATCGCTTTATCACCCACTAAGTGACTGAGTTCGTCATTGATTGATTTAAAGTGGTCAATATCGACAACCATCAATGCGAAAGGTGTCTCGTGTAGGAGCAAGTCTTTGAGTTTTACGTCTAGCCAACGACGGTTGTGTAAACCTGTCAGTGGGTCGGTGAAAACATCTTGTTGTAGTTGAGCCACTGCGTTTTTGTGCTGTTCGGTGGTTTCTTTCAACTCACGATTTTCTTGTTCAGAGAGAATTAGCTTCAGTTGTAGTTCAAATCGCGAAAGACGACGTAGTTGGCTCGAGCCCAGTTCGCTGATAGGGATCTGTTTCATGAGATCCGTTTCAATGCGGTAGCCCTTTTTCTCATAGTTCAATGCTTCTTGAAAGCGGCCTTGGTTCATACACACATCACTCAAGGAGTCGTAGAAGCGCTTTGCGAGAACGGGGGATGAGTATTCATTCACACGTTTGTCTGTGCTCGATAAGATCATGCTTGCGTATTCTTGTTTACCAATAGCACTTAAACAATATGCCGTCTCTAAGCGAGTCATCGTAGCAAGCCAATTTGCTTGAGTATTATTGACTGGATACTGAATCTTAGTCAGACAACGCAGTGCGTCGTGATGTTTCTTCTTAGCGCGAAGCACTTTTGCTTGGTAAAGCAGTATTTGAGCTGTGAGTTGTTTGTCGCTGACGAGAATACTGAGTTCATCACACTCGTTAAGCAAATCACTGGCCGCAGTAATACGATTAAGCAACAGCAAACTTGCCACCATATGAAGCTTAAACTTGAGTCGAAGTGAGCGACTACTTATGGCATGGTCAATACTGTTGATTTTCTGGTAGTAGCGAAGGGCTCTACTGTGATCTCCGTAGGCATCACAGAGGTTGCCCATACCCAAAATAGCCATGACGTATTCATCAATGTAACCGTGTTCAACGGCGATTGACGATGAGCTCACGAATTCATTCAATGCTGAGGTATAATCGCCAATTTCAACCAAGCGGTCACTTAAGCTGGTTTTTACCGTAAGAATGTCTTCGATATCAACAGGCAAGTGCAGAAGGTTTAGTGCATGCCTTAATTCTTCGATACTGGTTTGATTTTGTTGTAATTCAGCGCGATATTCAGAACTGATGATATAACAGTGCGCTTGCTCCGTTTTGGTTGTCGAAACGTGTTGGCGAATATGGTTCCAGAAGATGATCGCTTCTTCACCTGAGACCGATGAAGGATCTAAACCGGCATCGGTGATCTTGCTTAATAGAGTTTCCATCAATTTAGCACCTCGGCATCGTCTTCTTCTAGTTGTTCAAGAGTGAACGGGAACGTCAATATGTCATTGAGGCTGACGGTTGGCTTCGAACCTTTTAGTCCTTTTCTATGCCACGGATAAATTTCAAGCATGGTGCTGAGAGTTTGGAAAGTTTTCTCTGCAGCTTCCCCTTTTTCAGAAAGCATAAGAGCGACTCGCTCTGAACTCAGTCTTGAAATGAAGTCATTCTGATTACACAAGGTATGAGCAATCTCGGTGCAGACATCTAAGTAATCGGTATCGATGTGCTGAAACATAATAATGCTGTGGTTTGAACGTTTGAGCTCTGTTTTAAAGAGCACCAGTTGTTCCCACCAAAAGGTTTCGGAAACGACATGAGAGAGGTGCTTTTCAGGGTCGTATTCATGTTGGCCACGGATACGGTTAATCAATTTTCTTGCTCGCTGTTCAAGTTGGCGCTTTGAATTGCGTGCTTTATCTAGGCCAACGCGGTTGGTTTGCTCTCGAAGCATACCGATAGAATATTGGCGGTATTTTTTAAAGGCGATTAAAGCTGCGTTAAAATCTTGGTTTTCTTCAGCGACTAACGATTGTTGATAACAAATTTGACTGAGTAGTTCACCGTTATCGAATTCGTTTGCAGATTGTTCAGCGAGTTTAAGCAATTCAGCGGCATGTTCGGGCCTTTTTCTCAGAAGCTCTAATCGAGCTCGACTGATATAGGAATGCGCTTTCATCCATACGAGGTTATGCTCAACAGCTAGGCTGTGCGCTTTGGCTGTTGCCTTTTCTGCATCATCTAAACGCTCTAAACCAAGAAGCGCAAGACCTCTGAAATCCCACACCTCGGCATGCCAGGTATTATCTTTATGATCTTTTAAGGCTTCTTCCGCACCATCGAGTACCGACAGCATTTCAACATAGTTATTGAGTAAGTAGTAATCCCACGCGAGCAATATTCTTGCTTTGCCTTCTAACCAACCGATACGACTGTTGTTTGCAACTTTTACGGCAAGTTGGTGTGTAGAGCGCGCTAGCTTGTATTCGTGGGTCATTCGCCAAATGTTGCCAAGACCAATGAGGCATTCGATTTGTATCTCTACCTCATCAACTAGCGCAGATTGTTCTAAGGCGTTGATCCAGAATTGTTGGGCAGAGTAATACTTGGCTTGCCCCCAGAATTGGAGTGCGTGCAGGTGGAGAATTTCAGGGAGAAAAAGATCGGTGTCTAATCGGCTTTGTCGCTTGTAGGCTTCCTTGATGTATTTTAAACCTTTTTGGTAGTCCATTAGGTTCCAGCAACATCTGGCCATCAACATTAATGACTGGATCGCCCCCTCTTCAAACAAAACTTGTTCTGACCTGACGAGACATTGTTGAGTAATCTCAAGGATCACTAACGGTTCAGAATCGACGCGAGTTTTGAGTTGTTCTAATTCTGTTTCAAGAAGGTACTGATTTTTGTCCAAGGCTTAGATCCATAATTATCGAGCATATTGATAACACAATCATTATAAGAGTGTGATTTAGGATAAGCACCAATTATCTTTCCTAGAGCGTCAAAGAAACATCTATCTTTTCCAATTATGGGTGTTACCTCATGTTGTTGCTTTAAAATCAATGAGTTCCCGAATAAATATCTATATGCTTCGCTGCTATGAAAGTAGTTGCTTTAGGGTTAATGGCTGCTCCGCGACACCTAAGCGCTGTGCGGCTGTAAGGCCCTGCTTATCTTGGTAGCACAGATTGTGCCAAGCTCTGAATATATCGAGCAATGGAAGGATGCCCCCAGGACGAAGCTTACGTCTAGGTTCATTGATAAAGCTATCAAATAGCAGTTGAAACCGCTGCTGATAAAACTTAGTTTGCTGAATTGAAGCAGTGTTAAACCACTGTTTTGGCTCTGGATTATTACCTGTTAGGTAGCATATGCCTTTCTGGTTGTCACCTTGATTTGCGATAGCCCAGCGATCACGCCACCAACTCATATGGACGATATCGATTTTTTCAAAACTTTGATCGTCTTGCCAGCCTGAATCTTCTTCAACATACATCAGGTCAATATTTTGACTCTGAATGCGCGGCAAACAAACGCTGAGAGCGGCAGATCTTAGTAATGGATCTTGTGGCATATAAATAGCGACGTGTTTGTTTTCGTCACACATATCAAGCACATGCAAGAAATGAGCATAAGAGGTATAGGGTGGTCGAACTAGCGCGCCTTTAGAAGGGTAGCTGAATGCGGTGAGGTTCCCCATTGGGTCTTCAACGTTACCTCTGGCAAGAATCACTTGGTACTTTTGTTCAATACGCTCTTTTAGCTTATCTGATGGCTGGGGAAGCTCTAGATTCGCTTCTGACGAATGCTCCTTTGATACAAAGCGTGCAACGTCGTCGTAAGGGTTATGATCGACATTCCCAGACGGTTCTTCGTTCTGAGAGTAATTGACGTGCTGACAAAGGATATAACCAGAATGTGCCTCGCCCGTTGCTATCCAAAGGACACCATTATTACTTTGCGGCTGTAGTCGCTGATAATGCGAAGCAAATTGGTAATTTTTTGCATGATTAACCCATCGTGCATCGATCATTGCCAACTTACGACGACAACGACTCGCGATATGGTCAACATGATCATAGAAAGTCTTTGGGTTGATCTCTAATTTTCTGCAGATCTCACGTACGGAATAACCCATGAACAATAAGCCCATGAGGTTCTCTTGAAACTGAAGTTTTTTATTGGATCCAGACCACTTATCAACGAAGGTTGATTGGCAGTCTTTGCATCGATAGCGTTGCCTGTCACCACTATAGCCAAAGGCATGGTAAAGATGTTTATGGGTATGAACCGATAGGCCAAAGTTCTCGCAATCATCATTACGACAAGCAGGAAGGCCATCGCTGTGAAGTTGTCTTAGGCGATGAAGTTCGCTTAACACTTCACGATTGTTAAGTAAGGGGGGGAAAGCTCCACACTCACGACAAACCATCGCTGGACGCTTAGGATTCGCATGTTGCAAAACATATCGTTTTGCATCGCTCAAGCCAAAGTTGTCACACGCCAATGTTTTACAAAAGTTGAGTTGTAATCCATCCGCATCTTTTGGCAGCTTGTCGTTGGACACGATCGCCCCCTCGGGGTTATTTAGGCAGCCAAGCGAACTTGGCTGCGAGGTATTGCGTTTCAATCTATGTATTGTCAAAAACTAGCTAGTGTAAAAGAGATAGCTATTTTCTTTTAATTAGATGTTGATTGCTGTTTCAAGAGCAACGGTCATCATGTCGTTGAATGATTTTTGACGATCTTCTGAACTTAGTTTCTCACCACGGATGATGTGATCAGATACTGTAAGAATTGTTAGGGCTTTAGCTCCTAAGTCTGCAGCAACACCGTAGATACCAGCCGCTTCCATATCAACACCAAGGATGCCTAGTTTTTCCATTTTTTCGAAAAGGTCAGCTTCTGGAGTGTAGAAAAGGTCAGCAGAGAATACGTTACCAACTTTAACTGGAACTTCTTGTGAACGCGCTTGTTTTACTGCTTCTTCTAGCAGACCGAAATCAGCGATAGCAGCGAAGTCGTGGTTGTTGAAACGAATACGGTTTACTTTTGAGTCAGTTGAAGCACCCATACCGATAACAACGTCCATTAGTTTAACGTCGTCACGTACCGCGCCACAGCTACCTACACGAATAACGTTTTTCACACCGTACTCAGCGATAAGCTCATGTACGTAGATGCAGCATGATGGGATACCCATACCGTGGCCCATTACAGAAACTTTCTTGCCTTTGTAAGTGCCTGTGTAACCAAACATGTTGCGAACGTCACAAACTTGCTTCACGTCATCAAGGAATGTTTCCGCAATGTATTTTGCGCGAAGCGGGTCGCCCGGCATAAGTACTGTTTCTGCGAAATCACCAGCTTGAGCATTAATATGAGGTGTAGCCATGGTCGTTCTCCAAAGTTTATGCGGTAATGATAGGAACAGGATTTAATCAATTACCGATTCTGTTGAATTGAATTCGTTTTGTTGAGGCAATATTAGCGAGTTGGAACGAGGCTCCATGAGACTTTAGTCACAAAACAGGTCTACCATTATAGTTTTATTAATATTGATAACCAAATCTGTTGAAAGCTTAAAGGCAATCGATTTTGTTTGGTAAGATCGTTGTATATAAAGAGAAGAACGCGCTGATTGGCTCAAAACAGATTGGCTTTTTAGTTGTAACTAACCGTTGTAGAGACATTTGATCAGCGATAATCTAAACTTTGATAAAAGACAAACCAAGGAATTGTATGTCGTATTGCGCTAACACTACGCCTTTGCACTCTATGAGAACACAGATACGTAAGGTAGCTTTGCCTCTAGTGAGGGTCACCTTGCTTGTGGCGGCGATGGCTTCGTCGTGTGTGTCTGCGGCGACCTTTGAACTACCTCCGGCGGAAAGCCGCATCGTCGGCAGGATACAACAACACGAAGTGGCTGCTGGCGAAACGTTAGCCAACATTGCGAAACAATACGATATTGGCTTTCTCTCTTTAATGGCAGCAAACAAAGGGGTGGATCCTTTTCTTCCTGCAGAAGGCTACGTGTTAAGTATTCCTAGCCGTTTCATTTTGCCTGACACCCCAAGAGAAGGGATTGTCATCAATCTTGCTGAGTTAAGGTTGTACTTTTTTGAGCCGGATAAGAACCAGGTTCATGTTTTTCCTGTAGGCATTGGTCGAGTAGGGCGTGATACACCCGAGATGATCACCAAGATAAGTCAGAAAAGACCTAATCCAACTTGGACTCCTCCCAATTCAATTCGTAAAGAGTATTTAGAGAAAGGTATTGAGTTACCACGAGTGGTCCCTGCGGGTCCTGAGAATCCTCTAGGTGAGTATGCATTGCGACTTGCTTATGGTGCGGGTGATTATCTTATACACGGCACTAATAAAGATTTTGGTATAGGCTTGCGAGTCAGCTCCGGATGTATTCGCATGGAACCGAAAGATATCGAATGGCTTTTTGAACAGGTTAACCGCGGTGAGCAAGTCACAATCATCGATGAGCCGATCAAAGTCTCTTTAGAACCCGATAGAAGCGTGTTTGTTGAAGCGCATGAACCATTGACGCGAAGTGATGGTTCTAAGAAGGCGTTGCAGATTCCGGTTGAACTAAAATGGTGGCTTGAAGATGCTGATTTGCCAAATTCAAAGGCTAAAGCGGTTATTTTTGCTCAAAATGGTGTGCCGGTTGAGATAGCACCACCGCACCATTTGTGACTAAGTTTTAGTTCGAAAGGTTCTTTGAAAAGCATCACTGCTGTTCACTTTCTCTCACTCTTTTTACCCTTTCTTTTTTCTTTATTCCAAATAAAAAACACCACCTCTATTCGGAGGTGGTGCTATCAATTTACTGCATTTTGCGACTGATATAATCTACAGCTTAATTGCGTATGTCTTTATTACTTAGTGTAAGACTCTGCAATGTTGTCGATACGGTCGTTAGCACGATCCGCTTCTTCTTTTGCTGCCATAGCGGCTGCAGATGCTTCTTGAGCCTTCATTTCAGCGGCAGCTTTGTCACTCTTAAGCGCTTCAACTTCGCTGCTTAGTTCAGCAACTTGGTTAGTCAATTGATCCATTTCTGACATTGCAGCTTCTTCTGGCTCAGAAGAACAACCAGCTAAAATGAAAACTGAGGCTGCAGCTGCGATTAACGTCTTATTCATAAGAACTCCTTGCTTATTTATCATCAAAAGATGCGCTATACATTCTTTATCATATAGTCGCTTCATTAATGATTGTAGCGACTAATTTTTTAACTGCAAAAACAATAACTAAAGAAATTGCTAAATTTTTGAGGTAATTAGCTAAGCATCACGTTCTGTCTCATTTATGAGATGGAGAGATTAGAATCGATTTTTGTCTTATTTGGAAGGACTATCCCTTTAGTGTCAATGCATACAATATACTAGGCAACTTGAGATATAAGGATAAATTTACTGTGATCTCTATCCTTATAAAGTACTTTCGCGGTATCATGTCACGTTAAATTAATTTTATTCAATACCATCAAGACTGGAGAGTCCTTTGCACTTTAAAGATTTAGGCTTAGACAACCGCTTACTGAAGAACTTAAAACATTACGACTTCAAGAAAGCGACAGAGATCCAATCAAAAGCGATCCCTGTTGCTATTGCCGGTAAGGATCTATTGGCTTCATCAAAAACGGGATCAGGAAAAACGTTGGCGTTTGTGTTGCCAATGATACACAAAGCATTAAAAACCAAAGCGTTTTCTGCTAAAGATCCTCGTGGTGTAATTTTGGCTCCTACTCGTGAGCTAGCTAAGCAAGTTTATGGCGAACTCCGTAGTATGCTTGGTGGTTTGTCTTACGAAGCCGCACTTATCTTAGGTGGTGAAAACTTTAACGACCAAGTTAAAGCTCTGCGTAAGTACCCTCGCTTTATTGTAGCGACTCCAGGCCGTCTTGCGGATCACCTTGAGCACCGCTCCCTATTTTTAGATGGTGTTGAGACGCTAATCCTTGATGAAGCTGACCGTATGCTTGATTTAGGCTTTGCTCCTGAACTACGTCGTATTGCGAATGCCGCTAAACACCGTCGACGTCAGACTCTAATGTTCTCTGCAACGCTCGATCACGCGGAAGTGAATGGTATTGCAAATGAGATGTTAGACGCGCCGAAGCGTATCTCGGTGGGTGTTTCTAACGAGCAACACTTAGATATCACACAAAAGTTCTACTTGTGTGATCATCTAGACCACAAAGAGGCGATTCTTGACCGTGTATTAGAAGAAGCTGAATACCGTCAGGTTATGATCTTCACGGCAACTCGCGCAGATACCGACCGTCTAACGGAAAAGCTGAACGAGAAGAAGCTTAAAGCGGTTGCACTAAGTGGTAACCTAAACCAAACGCAACGTAACGCGATCATGAGCCAATTTGAGCGCGCGGTATACAAGATCTTGGTAACAACAGACGTTGCTTCTCGTGGTATTGATATTCCAAACGTAAGCCACGTTATCAACTTTGATATGCCTAAGCACACGGAAGAGTACGTTCACCGTGTTGGTCGTACTGGCCGTGCTGGTAATAAAGGTGATGCGATTTCATTGGTTGGTCCAAAAGACTGGGACAGCTTCAAGCGCGTTGAACTTTACCTTCAGCAAGATCTTACTTTCTCTATTTTAGAAGGTTTGAAAGGTAAGTTTAAGGGCATTAAGCCGCGTAAACCCGCTGTTGCTAAAGGCGGTCCAGCGAAGAAGAAAACCAATACTCAAGCTAAGAAAACGCCTAAGAAACCGGTTAAGCGCGATAAGAGCTTCCACAAGAATGTGGCAGTGGGTGATACCGTGTTTATCCCTAAGAAGAAAGTTGCTCCAAAAGCGGACGACGAGTAATCAACTTGCGTGACCTAAAAGCTTAGCTTTGAAAGGTTGATGCAAATAAAAAACCGCCGATGATGGCGGTTTTTTTGTATCTGTACCTTGTGTAAGCCTTAACTTTCGGTACTTACAGGCGGCAACTCATGAGGCTCGATGAGCTCTTCCTCGCTAGAAATTGAACGTTGAGAACGAGTACGCCAAGATATGGTCTGCGATGTATTTATGAGTTGCTGTCGTTGGGTGTGTCACGCCCCAAAATACATAACTATCCGAGCCATATGTCGCGCAGTCGCTGGTTAAACTGTGGCTTCGTAAATAGTCGGTCGATGAGCTTCTGTTGATATTTAGGCAGGCATCACTCGCATTCCTAAAGCCATGCTGCTCAGGATTATTAGTGATACTGGCAAAGAGTGCGTTTGCATCGAACAACACCACGTTTTTCCCCATGCCTTGATAATATTCGGCTTGAGCTTTGATGAATTGGTTGAACTCTAAAATCTTGCCACGAACTTTAATGATCTCTTGCTCGGTCGAATATTTAAATTGCGGAGCCTTGGTCGCATCGGGCAATGTGAAGAGTAAGATATTGTTCGCTCCAGATTCTGTTAAGCGGATCAAAGCGCTACTGAAGTCGGCTTTTACATCGGCGACCTCTCTGCCGTAATTCATGAAATCATTGAGGCCAAATTCTAACGTAAATAACGAATTTTCCGGGCGGTAGTTTTTCGCAACTTTCATGTAGGTCAAGTAAGACGTAACTTGGTCATAAACACCAGTCAGTGCGACGTATTGATTGGTACCTGCTGCGCCACCCACGGCCCAGTTATAAAGAGGAACGTCTTTGGCTTTAGCTAAATATTCGGTCCAAACCAAACCGTTTGAAAAGTGCCCTAGAAACCATGAGTTTGCATTTGGGAAAACCCATTGAGAGCCATTAAATAGGTTGCCAGTATCAGAAAGGCTATCACCAAAGGTAACAATACGATTGATACTATTGGCTTGCACAGCGTTATCGTTGGTCCAGATTGAGTGATTGTAAGAGAAGCGATTGTCTGCGGCAAAATAGGTGATGTCTCCGACATCATGTTGGAGGCCGAGAGTCTGTTCACAACGCTGTTTGATTTCAGATTGTGGGGCGTCACTGTAAAACATATTCTTGAATGAGACTGAAGACCACCAGTATCCATTTATCGTGTAATAATCTCCATTTTCCTTCTTTGCCCATTGCCAATCTGTGGCTGGAGAATCATGTGATGCGTCGGTTCGATACCAACATCGAACATAGGAATAGGTTTGTTCTCCTTGTGTTTTTAGAACCTGTGCAGACGTAATCGATTCAGGAGTGGGTATAGAATTTTCTTCAGATGCATAAGCACCAAAAGGGATGGTTAACGCGAGCATCAAAGCCGTATTTTTCATCACTGCAATCTCTTATTGTATTTAGGTAAGCCAAATAAAGACGTTGTTTTGTGTTGCTTGTTATTCTTAATAACTGAATAGCGAATAACTGGTACGACCTATATCTAATGTCAATAATTCTCGTCAACATATTCAACCTCTGGTTGTCCTCTAACTGGCATAAGCATCAAATTTTCAACGGCTTTTCTATTGTTCGAACAATCAAATATAAGACGAAGTTTGCCATTGGATTTTGGTTAGTATTTGTTCCTTAGTAGGCTTTCATTGGTGAGTACTCACGAGTAACCTGGACGTGAGCCACTATTGTGGAATCGAATTCGATTTTTCTAAGTCATGTAATAATGCATTTAAATCAGTTATTTACTGTTGGGCATGTTGTTAGGAGACATAGGTTGAATGTTAATCACCGCTGTTTAATTCAAGTTCATCATCACAAATATCAATCTCCAATTTTCTTTTTTATAAAATTCTAACCTAGGGTTCCTTTACTCATCAGAGGTCTAATCTGTTTAAGGAAAGAGCATTGAAAAAGATATTAATTTGGACGATCGCCTGTCTATCCAGTTTTGGAGCCTACGCAGGCACAAGCGCATCGGCATTAGAAGCCAGTGGATACACAGAAACGAAATATCCCATTATGTTAGTACATGGTCTGTTTGGCTTCGATACATTAGCGGGTGTGGATTACTTCTATGGCGTACCTGAATCTCTAACCAAAGATGGTGCGAGCGTCTATGTAGCGCAAGTATCAGCGACCAACAGCTCTGAAGTCCGTGGCGAGCAGTTGTTGGCTCAAGTTGAGACACTGTTAGCCGCGACAGGGGCAAGTAAGGTGAACCTTGTCGGTCACAGCCACGGGGGACCGACAGCGCGTTATGTCGCATCAGTTCGTCCTGATCTGGTTGCCTCTGTGACAAGTATTGGTGGCGTCCATAAAGGATCTAAAGTTGCCGATCTCGTGCGTGGAAGCGTGTCAGAAGGTTCTCCCGCAGAAGGTATCGCGGTTAAGTTGGCTGGTGGATTAACTACGCTCATTAACCTGTTATCTGGTGGAACGGATCTTGACCAAGACGGTCTCGCATCTCTTGAAGCTTTAACGACGGAAGGCTCACTTGCATTCAATCAGTTTTACCCTGAAGGCGTTCCGACGTCTGAGTGCGGTGATGGTGAATGGCAAGCCAATAACGGTGTTTATTACTATTCATGGACAGGGTCATCCACTTTTACCAACCTTCTTGATCCTACCGACGGAGCGATGACAATCCTTGGCTTAGCCTTCAATGAACCGAATGACGGACTAGTGGGGGCATGCAGCGCGCACTTAGGCAAAGTGATTGGCGACGATTATAAAATGAATCACCTAGACGAAATTAATGGTTTGCTGGGGATTCACCATCTCTTTGAGACCGACCCTGTGACGCTCTATCGTCAACACGCCAATCGATTGAAGCTGGCTGGCCTTTAGGTTGCTTACCCATTTATTAAGACCTTAAGGAACACATAATGAAAAAGACCGCCATTTTGTCGATAACCACGATAGCCCTGATGAGCACAGCGGCGGTCTTTTTATATCTAAAAAAGGAAGACCCAGATTTACACAATGACGAAAAACGAAGCGCTTCTTCATTAAAGGTCGCCTCTCAACAAGATACCGACATCGATAACGCATCAGCCAAAGACATGATGGAATATTTCGTGTCAGGCAATACAGAATTAACCCTTGAAGATATTCGTGACAATGTCGCAAGGCACCACGAACAATCACCAACAGTCATTGTCGATGAGGCACTGTTTACCAAGTATCTTGAATACAAATCAGCGTTGACATCTATAGATGTTCAATTCGATACGATCTCAGCAGAAGATTTGCGTTTGCTCAATCAAACGTTACTCGATCTCCAGGCTCAATTTTTTAGTCAGAGTGAGATAAGTATTCTGTTTACCCATGACAATAAAATGAGGGAAATAGCCTTAGAGAAATTGCTTCTGAGACAGGAAGGTTTAGCCGAGCAAGATTACCAACAAAGGTTCGAATCGTATTTGTCTGAACAGCCCAATTACGTTCAGTCGAGTTATCAGAACCAGGTGTTACTCCAACAGCTTTCTAGCTCTGAAGGTCTAGATGAACAAGCGAAATATTTGAAGAGAAACGAACTGGTCGGTGAAGAAGCAACCCAAAGGCTTGAATCTCTGGATCAGCAAAGAGCCGAATTTGAAGAAAATTTGAAGGTTTACTTTGCCGAGCGAAATGACATTTTGAACGACTCCGCCCTCTCAGAAAGCGAACTACAAGAAACAATTGCTCAACTTAGGGCGGCGCGCTTCGCGCCAGAACAGGTTCGAAGGGTTCAAGCAATTGAACGAATCAGAGCTGCGAGTCTGGGACTGTGAATTTAGTTCGCAAAATCAACCATGCGAACCGGCCACACTAGTTAAGTCGATGATTCCTACTAACTCAAAAGCTCTAGATTTAAGTCATTTTATCAAAGATAAGAAAACGATTGCTTTCTTTAATTAATGCTGACAAATCCAATATAATCAATATTATTGACTGATTTGTTATTCATATGCAAATTTAAATAACACCTGATATTGCAATGGTAACGCATCATAAATTAGCGTTCTTCTCGTGACTGGCATCACATATCTATGTAAATGATAATTGATCTCATTATCGTTTGGGTGCATCATGCGCGAAATTTATTGATTTAGCGTATGGATTTGTTTTGTTTATGAAAGCATTTGTGTTGTTAGCTTTTGTTTTGGTCTTGTCGGCAGGAGTTGGTGCTTCGGATCAGTTCTCTTGGCTCAGAGATGATTCCCGTAGTGCGAATAAAGTACTTAATTATCTCAATCAACAGAATGATAAAACTCAGTTGCATCAAGAACGTATTCGATCTCTGAGCGAATCCCTACAAAAGAAATGGCAAGACAATCGTCCTGAACGAGCCGATAGACCATGGCAGGAAATCGGTGGCTACGAGTATGCGATCCTAAATCACAAGGGCAAAAGAACCTTATTGTCCCGATTAGTTGGGAGTAAGGATTTGACCGAGTTGCTTAACATTGATGCTCGTTCTACGGAGCACAATTACTATCAGTTAGGTGATTGGGCACTCGACTCAACGAAAACCAAGCTCGCAATAGCAGAAGATATTACGGGTACTGAACAGTATCGAGTGAGTGTTGTTGATCTTAAAACTCAGCAAGTCACACTAGTAGCTCAAAATGTAGACAGTTCGCTTGCGTGGTCGAAAGACGGTCAATCTCTGTATTTGATTCAACTTGAACAACAAACTTCGAGACCTTATGCGCTAACGAAATACTTCTTAAATGAGTCAAAGCCGATTCAATTAACGGAAGAGTTGGATTCCGCTTGGTTGCTTTCGTATTACCTTTCAAGTGATAAGCAATTTGCTGTCGTTCAGGCAAACAGTGAAAACTCCAGCGAGCAACGTTTGTTAAACCTCGATAACGGTGAAATCTCCAAACCACTATTACCACGAAAAACTGGGGTGGAATACTACGTTGATGTTTCGGATTCTATGTTGTTTGCAAACAGCAATCACGACCGCAATGATTTTGCTTTTTACTCTGCACCACTTACTCAGGCTCCACATATCAACCTCTGGCGAGCGGTTTTTGAACCAACGGACGAGTCTAGAATCAGTAACTTCTATTTGTTTGAATCCGGCGCTGTGGTTGTTAGCCAAAGTGGTGCGTCTCAGTCTCTAAATTTTCTCGACAAAGATAACCGCTATCGTTCAAGCCAGTTATTGGCTGACGCAGGCCAAGTTGCTTGGGTAAGCCAAGTGGGCGACTACCAAAGTAACAAATTGCATATTCGCAGCATGTCTTTGACTCAGCCAGCAAAGTGGGACCGGTTAAATACTGATACTTTACAACGAGAACGCTTCTCTCAAGACCATTACCCTCAATACCAACAATCAGCGTATCAAACCGAGCAAGTTATGGTGAATTCTGGTGGGGTAACAATTCCAGTCACACTGGCTTATCGCAAAGACAAATTGACTAAGACCACACCAGTGTTTTTGTATGGATACGGAGCTTATGGCATGGCGATGAAGCCCTATTTCATGCCACAAATTATTAGCTTACTTGATGAAGGTGTTATTTATGCAATTGCACATGTTCGTGGGGGCGGGTTTTATGGTGAGTCTTGGTATCAAGCCGGTAAGGGGATTAAAAAAGAAAATGCCATCTTGGATTTCATCGCAGTTGCTCGTGATTTGACAGCATACAATCTTGGTAAGCGCCCTATTTATGCGATGGGTGGAAGTGCTGGTGGCACTCTTGTTGCTGCAGCTTTAAATCAAGCTCCTGACTTGTTTGATGGTGCTGTCCTTAAAGCGCCATTTGTTGATGTTGTTAATAGCATGTCTGATTCTGCATTACCTCTAACAGCTCAGCAGTACGGTGAGTGGGGCAATCCAAACATTGCCGATGAATTGAAGGTCATGCAGCAATATGACCCTTATCTGAATCTTAGCGAACAAAATTACCCACCGATATTGATTCAAGTTGGCCTCAACGATCGCCGCGTTCCCTATTGGGAAGGGGCTAAGTATTACGCAAAATTAAGCGAGCTAACGACTGGAAGTGGGCCCTATTTATTGTCGACAAACTTTACTCAAGGACATTCGACAGATAGACGAAAATCCTTAGCGCAACAAGCGTTTGAATACGCATTCCTTTTATCACTTACCCTGAAAGACATTAAAGCGGAGCAGTAAATGAAGCTTTCCCCCCTATCAGCGGCAGTACTGAGTGTACTTGCTGCCAACGTCGTGCACGCCGAATCTGAGGTTTACCACTTTGAAGAGGTGCTCGTAACGGCGAACAAAATAGAGCAACCGTTATCTGAAGTAGCAGGTTCAGTTGCTGTGATCACGGGTGAAGACCTAGAAAAAAAAGGCGCAACAGAACTCTACGACGCAATAAAAAGTGAACCTGGAGTCAGTGTTTCTGGGGGGGCAGGCCGACCGCAAAACATTACTATTCGCGGTATGACAGGTAACCGGATTTTGATTGTTAAAGACGGGATAAAATCTGCTGATGGTTTTGGGGCTAATGACATCAACGACAAAATAGGGCGCAACTCATTCGATATGTCGAACCTCGACAGTATTGAAGTCATCAAAGGTGCGAGCTCGTCTGTGTATGGGTCCGGTGCGATTGGTGGTGTTGTGGTTGTGAGATCTAAAAAGCCGGGAGACTACCTCGACGATAAAGATTTCTATAGCGACGTCTCTGCAACCTATACCGGTATCAGTAATAAATACAAAGGTGCGACAAACCTTGCTTTCCGTTCGGGGAAATTCGAAAGCTTGGTTAATCTTTCTTATTGGGAAGGTGAAGAAACCCGTAATTTTGATGAAGACCTATATAACCGAAGTATCGATGGCGTCGGTGGTGGTTACACCCTGAACTACTGGTCAAGTGACGCTCTGATGCTCAAAGGCAATGTCGAGTATTACAAAGAGAATTCAAGTCGTAAAGAAGGGTCTTCTAAGATCCAAAAGGACGGTAAATGGGACACTGAAGATTTTGACCAACAGTCTTATACCGAGACGTTCTCTGCGTATGCGGGGTTTGAGTATCTACCTGCCAATACTTGGTTTGAGGAATTAGATGCCAAGATTTATTGGCGTGATATGACTAATGAAGATACCACTAATCGTTTGATGTCTCGAAACAACAATAACGTTTCTGAGTTACGTAGAACGATTGATATTCGTGGTTTTACGGATCAGCTTCTCGGTGTAAACGCCGATTTTATTAGCGCATTCCAACATCAAAACATGAACCATACCTTGTCTTATGGTGTGAATATGGAAACCAACCTCCATGAGCGTCCAAGTCAATCTTCTGTTTTAGATTGGAACGGAGTGTCACTTAACGCGGATGTCCCTTTTGCTCCAGCCCGCTCGTACAATTTTGCTGCTTTTATTCGTGACGCGATTGAAATTGACCATTGGACTGTGACGGCAGGAGCCCGTGTTGATTTACACCAGTTGAAACCTGAATCACAGAGCACAATCAATGACTATGAAGTGAAGGAACAAAATTCGAGTGAGTTTTCTCCTAGCTTATCGGTGAGTTATCAGTTAACAGACTCGCTAAATACATACCTTTCGTACAACCACGGCTTTAGAGCACCGGGTTATGACAAAATTTATGGTTATCAGAACCATGATTTTGTCCCAATTACCCCATTTGTCATTGTGCCTAATATGGACCTAGAGGCCGAAACCAGTGATTCGTTTGAATTAGGCAGTAAGTTTGATAATGGACAAACACAGCTATATGCGGCCGTTTTCTATCAAAAGTTCGATAATTTTATCGACGTTAAACAGATCTCATTTGTGCCGGATCCAAATACAGGTAACTACTACAAGCAGTATCAAAACGTAAATGGAGTCGAGACATATGGCATTGAAGCTTCTCTTGCACACCGTTTAAGCGATTTTTGGAGTGTGAGTACTAAAGTCGGCTACGTTGATGGAGAAGATGAGGACGGAGAAAAAGTTCGTACGCTAACACCTTGGGAAGGTAATGCCGAGGTGACTTATGACGATAACGCCTTCTCCGCTTATGCGCAGGTTAATTGGGCGCAAGCGATGGATAACGTCCCTCAATGTGAAGATGATTTAGGTATCGTTACTGACTGTGCGACTACTTCTGGCTGGGCGAGTGTTGACCTTGGCGTAAGTTACTCTTGGACCTTCGGTTTGGATGTCAGCGCTAATGTTATCAACCTTTTCGACAAAGAATACATCCGTTACCAAGATGTCGCGGGCATAGCTGATAGTAATAAAGTTTACTCTACAGAGCCTGGTCGTTACTTCACCGTTAACGCCAAGTATGCGTTTTAAGGAGGACATATGAAAAAGAGTCTTCTATACATTGCTTTGTTGTTGGTTTCAGCAACAAGCAGTGCTGCCGAATGGGATTACCCTCTCGGTAATATTGTTGTAACAACGCAGCAGGAAGCCAAAGCGTATTTAGAAGAAGCTTATCCTGACGTTGGTACGCTGAGGTTTCGCTATGAAACACAGTCTAAGTTGGGACACCACTATAACTTCGACTTATTGATCAAAGGTGAGTACCAACAACAGAAATCTGTGGTTCTATCCACTAACTCTGACGAGCAGGTTTCACGCGTTTTCAGAAGCTTAGAAAATACCGTGTTACTCAACGGAAATCCGACAACGGCTGCTGAGCTAGAAGTTCCTCGCTTATTAGAAGCAGAGCGTGCGCCGAGCTTAAGCAGTGGCCAAGTGGTTGCGACGCATGTGAATGTGTTCAGTCCTGATTTAAGAACCATGGATAGAGCTGCGCCACCAGAAAGTTTGCTCACCGATGTGAGTCAATATCCAAGCCTCCCACACTACGTGCAAGCGGATGTGGAGGTATTGAACCACAGCGATGGTATCTACCTTACCAATGCTCGTATATCTCAGGTTGATGCAACAGCCTTGTATTCACTTGACCCAGACTCAGGTGCTGTAACGAACCGTGACACTTCAAGTTTTCTCGCAGCTGAGGGGCTCACAAAGTTTGCGGATCTGAACGAGCTGCAAAATGTGGATTGGCAAGATGTGCGATTCCTACAATTGATGGTATTTGCTCATCTAGATCAGTCTTTACGTTATATCAGCAGCTTGGGCTTTGATCTGTTTGATGCCCCTCTTGAGTTCGATGGCAGAGGCTTATCTGCAGATAACTCGACGTACTATTATGGCCCCAAAGCGGCTTTATTTGGTATTGGCGGTGGCTCACCTGATGCATTAGATGGTGATGTGATTCTGCATGAGCTTGGCCATGGGATTCATTATCACATCGTAAAAGATTGGGCTTACGGCCATACAGGTGCCATCGGTGAAGGGTTTGGAGATTACTGGGCGGGTAGTTTTAGCTTTCGTATTCAATATGAAAATGCACAGACTCGCGGGCAAGAGTTCGAGATAGATACTGTCTTTAACTGGGATGGTTACTTCGGGGTAAGGAATACCACGCGTAGCCTGTGGAACCAAAGGGCACGTTACTTTAGACAAGCAGAATATCGCCCTCATGAAAGTGTTGCTGGTGAACTAGGTGATGAGCTTTGGTCAACGCCTTTATTCCAGGCTCTGAAAGCCTCAGTTGAGCAGTATGGTGAGATCGCTTTTAACGAGTTCGATTCAATCGTACTCGAGTCTATGTATGGGCTAGGTCGTGGATTGAAAATGCATGACCTAGCTGAGAGCACTCTGTTTGTGGCTCAACAACTATATCCAAATCGAGATTATGCTGAAATATTGAAGCAAAAGTTTGATGTGCATGGATTGATCATCGAGCCATTTAAAGTAGAGGCTCCTGACCGTTATGTTGATCCAAAGAAGCCGTTGACGATTGAGTTGTACCCAACATTAAGACAGGCTCAAGTGGATGGCCAAATCAATATTTCAGAATTGGTGAAGTCGTTCGTTAGCGATCCGGTTGATCAGTTGTCGATAGAGGCGACACTTCCGACCGGCGAGATGTGTGGTTCTTCAGTCGCCATGAATACGAGTGTCGACTACCGATACAACGACGCCCTCAAATTACACAATTGGCAGCATGATTTGTCTCTTGTATATGGCTTACCTGTACTCGAATCCGATATCAAAGAAGTGAACAGTTACCTTCCTGATAGCCGGTTTAGCTCAACTAATCAGCCGATCGTTGGCTTTAAAACATTCAATTTCACTCTAAATGGCACGGCTCAGACCGCAGACGAAAATTTCGGTCTGTATTTAGATATCGATCACCCTCGGTTGAGTGATTTAGTGGTGACCCTTATTTCCCCGAAGGGAACACGAGTCGATTTACTTAACCATAAATCGACGCGATTTTCTGGCTTTGATGGTTACTTCACACTTAAGCATGACTCGGTTCTTGATTCGTTTAAGGGTGAGCCTACTAACGGGTCTTGGCGTTTAGAAATTGCCGATTACGTAAATGGTGAAACTGGGCACTTAAAACGGTGGGGGCTTGGCACGATTTCGAAATACGAATGTGGAGAAACAACGACTTCACCAGAAGAACCAACAGTTACCAGTGGCTCTTCTGGTGGTTCAGCTTCACTCATATCAATTCTATTCATGTCCTTGCTCTCGTTCGGCAGGTCATTTGGTACGCGTTACTTGTCTCTAATGGCAAGGCTCTTTAAAAACAAAACAAGAAGATAACTCTATGAAACCTCAATTGACAATTTTGGCCATCTCTTTGGCTCTTGCTGGCTGCGGTGGTTCGGGCGGTTCCGATACCTCTGCATCAGCAGCACCAACCTATACAGTGTCAGGTACAGTGACAGCACAGAATGTAGATTTACAAAGTAAGGTCTGTGCAGACATAAATCAAAACTACATGTGTGATAGTGGAGAACCAAGCTCGGCGGCTAACGCGAATGGCGAATTTAGTATTACTAGTACTAAGAAGTCGATTTTATCGGTTCCTTTGTTAGCTCAGGTGGATACGGGGATTGCAGCCAATAGCACGAGCGCTTCTGCATCTTCTTACGCTTATATTGCCGCTCCCGGTCTTCAAAAAAATACGGGAAATGAGATTAATGGTATCAGTTCACTATTGGCGGGTTATGTCGCGGACGGATTGACAGTTGCTGAGGCTAACAACAAATTAAAAGCGCAGTTGGCGAAAAGTGGCATCACTATATCTGGCGATATTCAAGACGATTTATCTGCATCTGAACTCGCGAGTCTGGAACAAAATATCGTATCAACAATTAAGGCGTTTAAGCACTCTAATCGTGCGTTCATGCTGGCTCAATTGAGTGCGAAATTTGATAAGAGTGCGGCCGATTATGTAGGTGGAGTACTCACTAATGACCAAGTTACTGCTTTTGCAAATTTCCTCGAAGGAGAGCTAAAAGCTGCGACAGCATTGAATGATACGGGTGTTTTACGCTATTTCTCAGACATCGATGACACACAAAATGTCGTTGAACCACAGAGTTCATTCCCAGGTCAAGATGCAGAATACGGCTTTGATAAAACAGAGCTGAATGACAATACCGGCAATGGTTTCCAGTTCGCAAAGTTAGATTCAAGTGGTCAGGTGCTTGCTGATGATGCTGCGGAGTGGTCTTGTGTTTTGGATCAACGCAGTGGCTTGATTTGGGAATCGAAAACGGATGACGAAAGCTCTATTCAATATAAAGATCGCATATTAGCGCTTGAGCTACCCGGACTAGTAACGCCTTACGATCAAGATGTTGATTTAGCGACGTGTAAAACGAAAGGCGATGCGATATGTACCACTCAAGATTACGTTGAACATATCAATGCAATGAACTTATGCGGCAAGTCAGATTGGCGCTTGCCAACATTCAATGAATTCTACAACGTGCTCGACTTCGGTGAGACAGAAACCAACTCGGATGGTGAAGTTTATGGTTTAACTTACAAGTACTTCCCACATCAAACCCTTGGTATTGACTATACGGCTTACACTGGTTCGGTATGGACTCAATCCATTACTTATAGCCAATATACAAACACAGCTGTTGAAGGTGGCTTCTATTACAACGAGATTGGAACCCAGGGTTCAGACAGAGGGGTTGTTGGTTCTATAGAGATCTATTCAGGTGATGTTGATTCTTCGGATAATTATGACTCGTTCCAATTCCCAATTCGTTTAGTTTCACTACAAGGTCAATAGATATGAAAAATTTACTCTCCATCACTTTAATGGCTCTGTTTTCTGCGGGTGCAATGGCACAAGAGTGCAGTTTAGATATGGAAAAATCGGCTCCGAGCACGCGTTATGTTGCGAATGATAATGGGACGTTTAGCGATGAACTGACAGGGTTAACTTGGATGCGTTGCCAACTGGGTAAAACTTGGGATACGAAGACATTAGCTTGTAGTGGGCCTGCTGAAACGTATCACTGGCAGAGTGCGCTCTCTATGGTTGAATCAATCAATGATCAGAGTGGCAGTCATGCGTTGCATAAGTTCGGTGGTGAAAAAGAGTGGCGCATGCCAAACATCAAAGAATTAGTGTCATTAAAAGAAGTGGCTTGTCACTCTCCAGCAATGAGTCACAAGGTGTTTGGTGATACGTTTAACGTTGAAGCTGGAAACTTAGCCGTTTATATATGGAGTTCAACTCCTGCGAGTGATGGTCAGAGCGTGATGACGTTTGATTCGATTAATGGTGAGGTTTACCAGTACAACGCCGCACAATATAAATTTAGCGTCTTGTTAGTTGCAGAATGATTTAGTTCTTAATGCGTAAATAAAAAGGCCGTGGTTTTCCACGGCCTTTTAGGTTCTGGCATATAGGTCTTAACTTAGATCTGAAGCTTAGACTTTAAACCCTATACCTTAAAATAATCCAACTGCTGCTTTTGCTGCTCGGCTAAGTTAGATAGCTCGTGGCTCGCTGCTGCGGCTTGAGTAATACCGGTTACGTTTTGGCTTACTAGGCTGTAGATGTTTGAGATATTACGGTTGATGTCTGCAGTCACTTGGCTTTGTTCTTCTGCGGCAGAGGCAACCTGAGTGTTAATTTCTGTCATGTCGGTTACTGAGTTAGCAATACCAGAAAGGGCTGCACTCACCTCACCTGAGAGCGTTTGGTTGTGCTCTAACATAGACAGTGAACTGCTCATGCTCTCATTGGCGTTACCCGATTGAACCTGCAAGCCTTCGATAATTGCTTGGATCTCTTTGGTTGAATCTTGCGTACGAGCAGCCAGCATTCGAACTTCATCGGCTACCACTGCGAAACCACGGCCACTCTCACCAGCTCGTGCGGCTTCGATTGCTGCATTAAGTGCAAGAAGGTTAGTTTGCTCAGAGATGCTTTGAATTACTTCAATTACCTTACCAATCTGCTCGGAGTGCTCTTTTAACGTGCCTACAACGTTTGCCGCTTCGCTCAGCTGAGTCGCCATTTGCTCATTAGCTTGGTTGCTCTCATTAAACAAGCTCATGCTGTGTGTTGCCATTTCGTCGGCTTGCTTGGAAGCTGAGTCGGCTTGTACTGCATTCTCGTTTACGTGCGATGCTGTGCTCTCAAGTTGGTTTACAGCAGAAGCAACTTGCTCCACTTCTTGCTTCTCTTGATCTGAGTTTGCGCTTGATTGTGTCATTACAGCCGCGAGCTCTGTCGATGCTGACGCCACTTCGATACTGATCCGAGATAGTGAACTTACGGTGTCTCGCAGTTGTTCAACAGATTGGTTTACGTCTTGTGCAAGACGTGAAATTTCATTGTTACCTTGTTCATCTGCTTTAACTAACAGGTTGCCCTTTGCCACTTCACGCATGGTTTCCTGAATATTACTGATTGGTGTAACGATGACACCAGCCAGTGTCCAACTAATAAGCAGAGCAGCAGAAAGTATGACTAAAAGTGCGATCGTCGCTGTATTGAGCGTGCTGGTATGTTGTTGACCGTTGATGTGGACTTCTTGGGTAGCAATGTGATTCAGCTTTTTAGAAAGAGTATTGATAGCTTGTACCATTTCATTTCCCGCGTGACGGTATTGGTCGATAGCGGTTTGGTAACTGGCATCAAAATTAGAGGGAAGCGCTGTATTGCCGTGTTTTGCGGTCAAGAGAGGGAGCATGGTGATACGAGAAAAATCGTAAGTGTTCACCAAGCCCTATTGACATAAAAAGTGTGACCTTACGCAATTGATCCCACTTTGGGTCTTGAGTGATCATTCTGGGAAGCCATTATGGTTTCATGACTAGAAAAAAATCACCTAAATACCAAGAAGCACCACCTGAAGTCTCAGATTTGAATGAGGCTAAGGTGCTTATTGATGAGCTGTGGGAACAGCTCCGACATTATGAAGACAAGCTAACCACTAGCTCCAAAAACTCTTCAAAATCGCCCTCTTCAGACAATCCTAAAGATCGCCATGAGCGAAAAAAGCTGAAAGCTCTGGTGGTCGCAATTCGAGAGGAGCTAAACAAGGCCACACAGGGCATCAACGAAAGCTCTCACCGTTAAAAAAAACGGATGTCATCATTGACTGTTTCCCTGAAACTTGTCCTTGTTGCGCTCAATCTGACATTGAGGTTCAAGGTGGGCCATACTATCGCCATCAGGTCTTCGATATTCCAAAACCCACTGTCGATATCACCGAATACCGTTTATTTTCAGGTCAATGTAGGCACTGCAAAGAAACCGTCAAGGCTCAAAAGCCTGACGATGCATCGCAAGGGATTATAGGGCCGAACTTATTAAGTTACATTGGCGTGCTTGCAGGGCAATATCACCTCAGCGTTCGGAAAATCCAATCTCTACTCAAAGAACAGCTTGGCACAACCTTTTCGGTCGGTGCGATTAGCGAAGCGCAAACGAAGGTCGCTTCAATGCTAACGCCATTGCATCAAGCGATAAAACAAGCGTTAAAGAAAGCGCCTTTGATTCATGCTGACGAAACCTCTCATCACCGAAATGATGAAACAAGCCTTCGTTGGTGTTGGTTAGTGGCCAGTGATGACCTTGTCTATGAACAAATACTCTATTCACGCTCTACCTCCTCAGCAAAAAAGGTCATCGATGAAGACTATGCAGGTATTGTGGTCAGTGACCAGTGCCCAAGCTATAACTGGATAGCCGAAGACCGTCATCAGTTATGTTGGGCACATGTGAAGCGCAATCTTCAGCAAATGGCGGATTATAGTGGCGGTGGCCACACCGCTTATATTGGCAAACATCTTTGTTTGCTGACGAACGCCATTTTCCATACTCGGCATCGTTATGAACAAGGTGAATTGGATTATTCACTGTACTTGCGGCGAATGCACAGGCTACAAAAATCGTTCGATCATTGGTTGAGAAAAGGGACAGATGTGATGGTCAAGCGGTATCGAGGGCGATGCAAGTTACTGCTTAAACATAGAGAGAGCTTGTGGGTTTTCCTCAAGAAAACATCAATCCCCTTAACCAATAATGAAGCTGAGCGATGTATTAGAGGTTTTGTCATTCAAAGGAAAATTAGCTTCGGAACGACCTCGGATGCAGGTGATAAATTCCGTAGTCGTATCCACACACTCATCGAAACCTGCAAAAAGCGCGGTCTATCAGCAATGTCGGTGTTGAGTGAAATCATCACGGCTGTTGTGGCGAAGAGACCGTACCCCAACGTCTTTGATCTATAGGTGACTCTCACCCTCCGTTAATATCAAGTCAAGTTACCTTGGTGAACGATTACGAAAAATCGACATAGTGATTCATCGCTTTACGCATTGCAGTGACTTCTTCCTGCATTCCTGTAACGGTGTTCAATGAATCTAATAGACGCGCATTTTGGTCACGTTTTTGGTTTAGTGTCTCAACTAAGGTTTTCACATCGTCTGCATTAAATAAGCTGTAAATCGCTTTGATACGCATACCGTAACTGTTGTCGACGATTTCACTGAGTTCTTCTTTATGTAGGATCAACTCATCGGTTGAAACTGACACATCTTTAAAAGCACTTTCGAGTTTATCCCCACCGATAATGACGCCAGCCAATAATAAGACGACGGAAAATAGAACCGGAATAAGGATCTGTATTTTTATAGATAAGCCACTGAGAAGTTGGCGCATTTAATGTCCCTCTTTGAATAATTTAGTAGATGAGAATTATTATTATTAAAATTGATTGGGGATTCTAACTAATGAGACTGACAATTCAATCAGTAAAGGTATTCATTTTGTTATATGCGATAGGTATTTGATATACATGATTGTTTATTGTTCAAAATTGCGATTTAGCTGCACATTACTCTCAATTGTGTTACGCCTATTTGATTGAAAAACATAGAAATATATTGGTTGTCGTTCGATATAAATAGAAGGGAGGTTGGTTGTTTGGCGTCTGAATTCTACACAAATAAGTGTGGAGATAAGCGAACCTGATGGATGTGTAACTACCGATTCATTAAAAAGAGGAAAAATGAGCCATTAATTTGCAGTTGTCATATAGGCTTCAATTAAGTGAAACACAACTGTCATATTTGGATTCTAAAGTGGGCACCGTTCAAGCAAAACACAACATTACGGCAATAACGCCATTAAAGGAAATTTGTGATGAAAAAGACAGTTATCGGTGCAATCGCTCTTTTAGGTGCACTAACAGTGACTCCAGCTTCAGCTAAAGAAACTATTTCAGCAGTTGGTTCAAGCAGCGTGACTCCACTGATGGAAGTTTTCTCTGAAACATACATGAAAACGAATTCAAACGTATTTGTTGAAGTACAAGGCCCAGGTTCTTCTGCTGGTGTAAAAGCAGCTAAGAACGGTAGTGCAGATTTAGGTATGTCTTCTCGTAATCTTAAAGATAGCGAGAAAGAAGCAACACTCGTTGAAGAAGTGGTTGCTCGTGACGGTATCGCAGTTGTTGTTAACCCTAAGAATGGTCTTGACGGACTAACAGCTGAGCAAGTAACGGCTATCTACAAGGGTGAAGTAACAAACTGGAAAGACGTTGGTGGTGCAGACAAGCCAATCGTAGCAATCACTCGTGATACGGCATCTGGTACTCGTGGTGCATTCGAAGACATCATGGCTCTTAAAATGGAAATTTCTGGTACAAAGGTATCGGCAATCTCTCAACGTGCTCAAGTTGCGAACGGCAATGGCGCACTAAAAACAATGGTTGCATCTAACCCTTACGCAATCGGCTATATCTCTCTAGGTACAGTGGATAGCTCAGTTAACGCACTTGCTATCGACGGTACTGAAGCATCAGTAGACAACGTTAAGAACGGTTCTTACAAAGTGGCTCGTCCTTTCCTAGTGCTTTACAAAGAAGGTCAACCTTCTGCTGAAACTCAAAAGTTCCTAGATTGGATGCTAACTGACGAAGCTCAGTCTCTTGTTGAGAGCAAAGGCTACATCGCAGTTAACTAATCTAAACCCAAATTAATAATATTGCTCAGCCTACCTTTTCAGGCTGAGCCTTTTCTATCCCACTTCGAGTTAATCCTGCGCTTACATAGCGTGTTGAGGATTATCGATATGTGAGACTTGTTATGACCATCGCAACGAATAGTGAACAGCTTATGAATAGCGAAGCGACTCAACTGAAACGCAGCTTACGTCAAAAGAAGCGTGTAGATTGGAAAGAGCGTATTTTTCACGGCTTATTTCTTACAAGCGCAATTATCGGCATCGTATCTCTTGCTGTTATTGCTTACTTCATCGTTAGAGAAAGTATCCCAGCATTCCGTGAAGCGGGCCTATCAGGTATCGTTTTAGGGCAAAACTGGCTACCACCAGCACTTTACGGTGTTGCTACCATGATTGTAGCTTCTGTCGTATCGACATTGGGTGCGGTAGTAGTTGGGGTGCCTATTGGTGTATTAACGGCAATCTTCATTGCTGAAATCGCGCCAAAGCGTCTAGCAGACATCATTCGTCCTGCTGTTGAATTGCTAGCGGGCATCCCTTCGGTAGTTTATGGCTTCTTTGGCCTCGTTATTATCGTTCCCCTGATTCAAAATGTGTTTCAAGTGCCTGCGGGTAACACGATCTTGGCTGGTATTATTGTATTGGGTGTAATGATCCTTCCTACGGTAATCACAGTTTCTGAAACATCAATTCGCGCGGTGCCAAGAACGTATAAAGAAGGCTCTTTAGCGTTAGGTGCTTCAAAAATCTTTACCATCTTCAAGCTTCTCGTTCCTGCTGCTCGTTCAGGCATCATGACTGGTGTGATTCTTGGTATTGGTCGTGCATTAGGTGAAACGATGGCAATCATTATGGTGATGGGTAATGCACCAGCGATGCCTGAAGGTATTTTAGATTCAGCTCGTACACTGACGGCGAATATTGCGATTGAAATGTCTTACGCAAGTGGTATTCACGCAAGTGCGTTGTACGCAACGGGTGTTGTTCTCCTTGTGTTCATCATGTCTCTGAACGCGATTCTACTTTACTTGAACCGTGAGAAGGCGAGGTAAACATCATGTCTTTAGAAAATAACGTAACACCTCAAGCTAACCCTACGAAGTCGCAAGGTAAAACGATGAATAAAGTTGCGCTAAAGAAAGCTCGCGCACGTAAAGATGCGGTATTGAGTGGCTTTATCTGGGCTGCTGCTGCTCTTACTGTGGGCTTCTTATTTTGGATAATGTGGTACATCCTTTCTAACGGTCTACAGCACGTTGATTGGAAGTTCATTACTGACGATTACACTCGTACTGGTGATGAGCACGGTATTTTCCCGATGATCATCTCTACGATTTACATGGTTATCGCTTCGATCGCGGTTGCGGCGCCGCTTGGCATCATGACAGCAATCTATCTGACTGAATACGCAAAAGTAGGCAGCCGTTTAGTTAAAATCATTCGTTTTTGTACCGAGTCATTAGCGGGCATACCGTCGATTATCTTTGGCTTGTTTGGTATGACATTCTTCGTGGCTATTTTAGGTTTAGGTTTCTCTATCCTATCGGGTGCGTTGACATTGAGTATCCTGATTCTTCCAGTGATTATTCGTACCACTGAAGAAGCGTTGATGGCAGTCTCTCAAACTTACCGTGAAGGTTCGTATGGGTTGGGTGCTTCTAAAATCTACACAATCTGGCGTTTGATTCTTCCAAGTGCAATGCCAGGTATCATCACTTCAGTTATTCTGAGTATTGGTCGTGTTATTGGTGAATCAGCACCCGTATTCTTGACCGCTGGTATGGTTGCTCGTATCCCAGATTCATTGATGGACTCTGGCCGTACACTAACTGTTCACTTATATAAGTTAACGACGGAACTGTTTACCATTGAAGAATGGAATCAAGCATACGGCACAGCAACAGTACTGATTGTTCTTGTACTGCTGATCAACACACTCACTAAGTTGATCGCAAGACGTTTTAACACTGCAACTTACTAAGCAGAGCTTTCTTGAGCCAAATGAGCTCATAAAACAAACGCAGTACAGACTTTGACGAATTACGAGATTACGAATATGAACAAATTTAATATTAAAGATTTAGACCTTTTTTACGGCGACAACCAAGCACTTAAATCAATTAATTTACCAGTGCCAGAGCGTCAAGTGACGGCTTTGATCGGTCCGTCGGGTTGTGGTAAATCAACATTATTGCGTTGCCTTAACCGAATGAATGACCTTATCGAGGGTGTGAAAATCACAGGCCTTCTTGAAATGGACGGTACCAACATCTACGGCAATATCGATGTTGCAGACCTACGTATCAAAGTGGGCATGGTTTTCCAAAAGCCCAATCCATTCCCAATGAGCATTTACGAAAATGTCGCTTACGGCTTACGTGCTCAGGGTATTAAAGACAAAAAGCATATTGATGAAGTGGTTGAAAGTTCACTTCGTGGTGCTGCGCTGTGGGATGAAGTGAAAGACCGTTTGAAAGCACACGCATTCGGCCTATCGGGTGGTCAACAACAACGTTTGTGTATTGCTCGTACAATCGCGATGCAACCTGATGTGATTTTGATGGATGAACCTACATCAGCACTCGACCCAATTGCGACTCATAAAATTGAAGAGTTGATGGAAGACCTGAAGAAGAATTTCACTATCGTTATCGTAACGCACTCTATGCAGCAAGCGCGTCGTATTTCAGACCGCACAGCTTTCTTCCTAATGGGAGAGCTTGTAGAGCACAACGAAACAAGTGTTATCTTCAGCGAACCCAAAGATGATCGTACCAAAGGTTACGTAAACGGTGACTTTGGTTAATTGATTATTTAAGTGTTGTTATGACCTTTTGTTTCCGCTGTCAAATACCAAAGCACGCTAACTGAAACCAGGTTAGATAATCGAATCGATCGACAGAATTATCACTATAACTATAAGCGATGGAAGTTTTGCCCCACTTTATGTGGGGCTTTTTTATGCCTTTAAAAAACCTCCAACGTCGATTGAAAATTGGGCAGGAAATCCCATTTTTGTCGCCCTTCTCATGCTTGTGATAATGTTAAAAGCGAAATTGCGACTCGCTTAACATCTCATTTTTACTTACATTGATTGCATATCAAGGCTTCTGTATTTTTGCTTTATTCTTTTTAGCCAATGGACGGAAGTTGTGCCTGTTAAAGCCTTTGCAAAACAAATATCTGCAACACGCGACCACCGTTTATTAGCTGAATCTCTTTTTGATTACCTTGAGGAGGTGCTGACTCCCAAAGGAATTGGCATATTCTCGGAACCAACACCGCAAAGTGATTCATTACCTCTATTTTCTTGTGGCGAGTTAACTGCTCTTGTTCATTACCCTTCAACCTTTTGGCCTTGGATTTCCCAGTTCGATACCGCTGACGGTGTGCTGCCTATGGCTATCAATACGTGCAAGTGGGAACATATCGACGTGTTGGGTGGCGAGTCATTTATCATGATGCTTGATAATGCGCCTGCCTGTAGAACTTATTTAATTGTTCAAAATTGCGATACAGAAAAGGTCAATCAAACCTTTAACCAAGGGCTTGATGTCCTACAGTTAGCAGCAGCTCGTTGGCAATGTATTCGTGCTGAAAAGAATGCAGCCACTGAGATAAAACACAGAGACACACGAGAAGCTCAATATCTTGATGAAATTAAGCTCCGTGAATTGTTCGTAGAGAACATGAAATTGGTTCACCAGGTGGCGTTAGAACTTTCTAACCCAGAATCTTTGGATGCCTTGTATAAAGCTTCTGTTGAGGCTGTTCGAGATAGGCTTGGTTTTGACCGAGCTATTTTCATGCTACTGGATATGAAAAAGCGCTGTTTTAGTGGAACGTATGGCACTGATGAAGCGGGTAAAACAAACAGTGAGCATCATACTCAGTATGATTTACATCAGTTAGAATCAGAGTACATTGAGGCATTGTCGGATAATCACACCAATTTAGTTATCATTGAGCAAGCTCCGTTATACACCGCTGGGCAAGTGGTTGGGCAGGGCTGGAATGGTATGCTTATCTTGCGTGAAGGAGAGAAACCGGTGGGTTGGATCGCGATGGACAATTACATTCACCGCTCGCCAATTACCAACTATCAAAAGCAAATGCTCGAGTCATTTGGTTCACTTCTTTCTCAGATCTACATTCGTAAACGGCAGGAGCAGAATATACGCATGCTTCATTCAAGCATGGTTGAGCTATCTCGCTGTGATACTGTTAGCGAAGTGTGCAAGTCAGCGGTAAGTTTTGCTATTCAACACCTAGGGATCGATCGACTGGCGGTTTTCCTTACTGATAAAAATTGCAGCTACATGCAAGGTACGTGGGGCACGGATATTAAAGGCGATATTGTCGATGAGTCTTACTACCGTTCTGAGCTGGTGGAGCGCGATATTGTTGCTGCCGCTCGGGCTTGTCCGAATCAAGTCGCCTTTGAAGAGTCAGTACCTATCTATCACGACTTCAATATTGTGGGTGTCGGTTGGACAGCCATGACGATGCTCACAACCAATACGGGTGAGCCTATTGCGTTTATTGCTGCAGATAACTTGTTAACTCGTAGCCCTTTAACCTCGCAATTACGTGAAGTGATTCGTATCTTTGCCTCAAGTCTTGCTGAAGTGCTGCAAAGAACCATGGCACAAGAAGAGCTCAAAAAGCTTAACGAAACATTGGAACAAGAAGTCAGCAAGCGGACTAAAGAATTAGAACTGGCGAACCAACAGTTGGAAGTGATATCTAAGCTCGATCCGCTGACCCGCCTTGGTAATCGCCGTATGTTGACTCAGGTTTTAGATGATCTAAATTGTGACGGCCAAGGGGCGTTCGTCACACAACATGAAGTCACTTTCGGGCTGATCCTAGTCGACCTCGATCATTTTGGTTTGTACAACAGTGTTTATGGTCACACGGAAGGTGACGCAGCTTTGCGCACGATAGGTAAAATATTAAACGATCATGTTTACAATGACAAAGAAACCTTCTGCCGCATTGGTGGTGAGGAGTTCATGTTATTGATGATCGGTACCAATCACTCCAAAACCAAGCAACGTGCGGAGTCGATTCGAAAATGTATTGAAGAGGCTAAGATCCTCCATTGTGAAAGCAGCACTAGCCAATATCTAACTGCGTCTGTCGGTTATGCGTCAATCACCTCTGATCAACGCCAATTCGACTTCGATTTATTGTATGGCAAGGCCGATAAAGCCTTATATCAAGCCAAAGACTCAGGTCGAAATCGAATTGTTTCTGCACTCAAGAGAAGAAAGGTTTCGGCAACGCTTTCTTAGCTCTTAGTCTCGACCCTAGCTTTCAAATTCTAACGAAATCGAACGGATTTGGTTTTCTCGTTATTTCTATTTTCTTAAAACGAAGCCTAAGAAAACAAGAAGCCGTGGTAGTCAAATGGTGACCATCACGGCTCCGGGTTGTTGTCTATGTACTTTAGTTAGAGTTACGTATAGTTAGAGCTTCTCTAGTGTGCTCTTCTGAGTTTTACTAGAAAGTCGCTTTGGCTTTTTAATCGTATTGATCGCCAATCTAGGATCCCATGACTGATTTGGTGAATCTGCTTCAGCGTAGAGACTCTGATTTAGCTTGGCGAGCTCGGCTTCGATTGTTTCCAACGTTTCACCACTCAAGTCTGGGTTTTCTGTTTTCCACTGTTCGAACAAAGTTCTCGTCTTCACACCGTCTTTCATTTTCAGAGCGGCAATAAGCGCTTCTGCCGTATCGGATTGACGTTCATCTTTTTGCTTTGGTTTTACTACTGTACCGCGGCGTGACCAGAAGTAGAAAGCAAACGCTGAGCTGATTAACCATAATGCTGCAAACAGCGCGGTTAGATAAGGCCACATTCCTGGGTTTTCAACGGTAACAATCGTCGGGCTGGCTTGCTGAGTTGGTGTCTCCATAACAGGCGTTGGCGAGCTTGAGCTAGCGCGTTCACTTGCCTGAACCGACAACTCAAGACCAAGAGCGTTACTGGTTTCTTGTGATTGTGAGTCTGTGTTAAACCAAGCTTGAGAAACATCAGGAAGAGAGATGCTTCCTGATTCCTTAGGGATTAGTACCTGCTTATAGACAACGACAGCATCACCGGATTGGGTGGTGCCAAATTTCGGTTTTTCTTCATAAACACGTACCGTTTTAGGGTAGGTGATATTCAGTTTCGGCAGTTGGTGCTGCGTTAAGTTGCTAGCCGTCATAGTAATGGTACGAGTTAACGAATCACCCGCTTCCATTTCAATTTTCTGCTTGTCGTCACCTAAAGCATTGCTACTCCCCAGTTCATTGCCTTGGCTATCTGACCATTGTTGTATCAGTTTGAAGTTTGATGTTGGTAACCACTCACCTTGGTAGCCTTTTGGCACCTCTTTGACGGCTACATCTAAGGTTTTAACAGGCGTGTCGAGCTGGAAAAGGCGCGTTGTGCTTGAGTTGTTGGTTGAGTAAACAACGGCTCCTGTCAGCTTTGGTCCGTTGAGCTTAAACTGTCCGGGCTTTTGGGACGAGATATGGAACGACTGTTGGACCACCGTGACTTCTTGTCCGTTGATAACATCTTGAAATTGCTTAGACTCTCCAATCGGTTCCACGTCTAATTGCGCTGAACTTGGTGGCGCAATTTTAGGATCTTGCAGTCTTCTAGGATCAGCTTTAATGATGAGTTTTACATCAAGCTCCGCGACCTCTTGAGGGTATAGCGAGTCTTTACTCAGATTAAGTTGAAACTCGGCCATATCACTCTGCTTTGGAGCGGCTTTGTTAACCGCAACGTTGATGGTGATCGGCTTAGTTTTAGCGCCTTCAATATCAAAGCTAGGAATCTCTAATCGGCCTAATCGAAGTGGGGCAAGGGTAATGTTCCACTCGCTAGACACAGTGCGGCTGCCATTTACGATTCTCATCGACGACCCAAAGCTTGGGGTACCGACATAGAAATCCTTTTGAAGGGGGGCTAGATCTAAAGCTCCAGACGATACTTTTTCATCGGTCGTCACTCTAAGTAGGAAGACTTCATCTTTGGTAACACTGTTTTGCGAAACGCTCGCAACAGCTGTCGCTGCGAATACAGAATGTGACGAGAAAACACCGATTAGTAGTGTCAGTAGCATTGATAAAAATGGCTTGTTTAAAAATCGCATGGTTACCACTTTTTGTTTTGGTTGTTAGGAGCACTTTTTTGTCGTGCTTGTAGAATCATTTGCGCTTTAAGCAGTTGGCTCGGGTCACGAGCGCTTTCTACTTGCTCAAGTTTTCGCATATCAGGATCGCTCGATTGCGGCTGATCTGAGGTTTGCGCTAAAGCTTGTCGACCATCGCCTTCACCTTTTTCGTTTGAAGCTTGCTGTGCGCTCGCACTTTGAGGTTTTGAATCCTTTTGGTCTTGCTCTTCGGACTGATCGGATTTACCTGACTGCTTAGATTGCGCTGCTCGCTTACTGTCTTCTTCACCTACTTTTTCATCCGGTTGATTTTTGGCTTGCCGTTGGTTTGCACTTTGAGTTTGGCTATTCGTTTGGTTCTGCGAGCTTTCATTGTTTGCAGAGCTTTGTTGTTGATCCTGCGAATCTTGCGAAGAATCATTCTGCTGACCCTGCTGACCCTGCTGACCCTGCTGACCCTGCTGACCCTGCTGACCTTGTTCGTTTTGGTCTTTGGACTCAGAATTGTCTTGCTGTTGCTGTTGCTGTTGCTTCTGAGCCTGTTCGACAAGCTCTAGATTTTTCTTCGCATAAGCATGTTCAGGGTTGTTTTCGAGAATACGTTGGTACTCTTCAATCGCTTGATCGTACTTGCCTTGCTGCGCCTGTGCATTTGCAAGGTTGTAGCGAGCATCTTCGCCATTCAAACCTTGTAGTGTCTGCTCTGCAGCTTCGAAGTCACCGGCTTTGTATTGTGCGATGCCTTTCCACTCTTGTTGTTGGAACTGCTCTGCAGCTTGTTGGAAGTCTTCATCTTGATAAAGCTGATAACCCACCTGATCGTCGGTTTTCCAAGGGCTTGCAAACGCGGTATTCGGTTGGCTGAACGACAAAACCACAGCTAATCCGCACCAAACAACACCCTTCCGAAACAGCCCAAGTGCGGGCAGTAATAGGAATGGCAGAAGCCAGAAGCCATTGTTGACTCTCGTGTTGAGTGAGTTATTGGTCTTGGTCACTTCAGAGGTTGTTGCAACTCGGTCGAGATAACTGGCGATATGTTCAACATCTGAGTTATCAAATTGAACCTCAGTGAACGTGCCACCATAACTGCGAGTCAGGTCGCGCATGTTCTCTAAGTGGGTTCTCGCGACCACAGTTTGCCCTGAGTTGGTTTGCAGCATTGAGCCTGTTGGCAAAGAGATTGGTGCGCCACTTTCAGTACCCACCGCTAAAATGGATAGCGTCCAATTGCTACCAGATAGCAGCGAGTCGATCTCTTTCTTCTCTTGGTCATCTATGTCATCAGCAATCAATACCAAGTCACCGTGGTAGATATGAGCGCGAGTCATCATCTCAATGGCAAGCTTAACCGCAGCGGGGGCGTTGCTGCCTTGGTAAGGCATAATATCCGGAGACAAGTTTGGCACTTGGCTCTTGATGGTGTTGATGTCGGACGTTAGCGGGCTAATGGTGTAAGCATCGCCAGCGTACGCGACCATTCCTGTTAAGCCTTCTTTCCACAACGAAAGCAGGTCAAGAGCCTTGTATCGTGCTTGAGTCAGGCGATTTGGTTTTATGTCGGTAGCGTATAGAGACATCGACATGTCCATCATCACAACTCGAGCCTGCGTTTTTTCAAAGCTCGGTTGTTCATTGTTTTGAAAGCTGGGGCCGGCTAATGCAATAACACCGATCATCCACCAGATACCAAAGTAAGTACTGCGGTTTTTTGATGGCTTGCTTGATTCTGGCGCCAAGTAGCGAGCGATATGAGACGCCAATAACCCTTGCTTAGATTGCTTCTTACTAAGCCACCAAATCGCGGGTAACGCGACAAGCGCTAAGAACCAATATGGGTAGATAAAAGTAAAGTTAGACATTGTTTCTCCTAATGGCTAACAGCATAAATGCGAAGAACATTGCCGCAGACAAAGGCCATACGAACCACTCTTGTTGTGGTCGCCAAACCTTGGTGGCATTTGTCACGGGTTCTAACTGGTTGATAGTGTCGTAAATGGTCGCCAGCTCTTTGCTGTCACGCGCACGGAAGTATTGACCGCCAGTGCGTTTGGCTATTTCCATTAGCGTGCGTTCATCCAAGTCTTGAGCAGTATTGACCTTACGAGTCATGAAGAACTCTTTGACCATCATTTCGCCTGCGCCAACACCGACGGTGTATATGGTCGCATCGTATTTTTTTGCGATGTCTGCGGCCTCTAATGGGTCTAACACCCCCGCAGTATTACTGCCGTCGCTGAGTAGTACCATCACACGTTGAGGCGCATTACTATCAACAAAGGTCTTGGTCGCAAGGCCAATGCCATCGCCAATCGCAGTTTGAGTACCAATCAGCTTTAACACTGCTTGATTGAGCTGTTGTGAAAGCGTATTTCTATCTAGCGTAAGCGGGGTCTGCAAGTAGGCGTGATCAGCAAATAGTACTAATCCGACTCGGTCGCCTTTACGGCGATCAATAAAGTCACTCAATACGCGTTTCACAGCCGACAAGCGGTCGATGTATTCGCCATTGAACTGCATGTCTTCTTGGCTCATCGAGTAGGAGAGGTCGACAACCAACATCAAATCACGATGCTTCGGCTGAAACTTCACCGGTTCGCCATACCATACAGGGCGAGCGCTCGCCGTAACAAGCAGAATCCAAATAATAACTGACAACGCTTTTGGTAAGCGACTGCTCGGTGTTTTGGTATGGCTGTCTTCTGGCAGAAATGGAAGCCTTAGGGCATTGCTTGATTCTGACTTTGGTGAGAACAAGTAAACGAGAAACGGCAGTGGCGCGATGAAGAACATCCACCACCAAACGAACTCGATGTTTAGCAAGTCCCTGCTTAGAAACATAGGGCTAAGAAAATCACTCATAACGACCTCGCTTTGGAGGAAGGGCTTTACGAAGCCAAGTTTCGCAATCATTAACCAATTGCTGTTGATCCATTTTCTGTTCGTCGTTCATTAAGGCTGCATCTTGATAGAGCGCTTGCTGCCACTGGGATTGTTTTGCTACAAATAACGGCTTCTCTAATTGCGCATCTAAGAACTTCAACCAATCATCACCTGCTAGACCTGCAATTTTTTCGCGTGGGAAATAGCTTAGTGCTGCCTGACGAACGATGTCTTGAGCTGTGCGCGGAGACAAGCTATCTGGAGACTGACCATGACGAAAACGAGCAAGTGCTTCGTTCTTCGCGTGTTGGTTGTTTTGTCTGCGTTTTACAATGAAAAACACTAAGGCGATCAGAGCAATAGCCGTGATAATCAATGCCCACCAACCCCACGCTAAAGGCCACCAAGTCGGTGCATCTGGTGCAATGACAGGGCTCAAATCTAAGGGCTGATTCATGACTGAACTCCTGATATCTGGCTCATTAATGACTGTGCACTAGACAGCGAGCTATAAGGTATCGCGAGAGATAAACCAAGTTTCTGCAACTGCTTCTTCTTTAGTGAAAACGCGTGGTTAAGTTTTTCCTTCTCTTTATTCGAGGAGAAGTTAAACCATTGAGTTTTACTGCCGTCCGTCACTTGTTTAGATCCCTTGTAGGCGGTTTCACCTTGCTCTAATGGATCATGAAAATGCACGAAGCGGACTCTGTTGTGCCGGCGTATTTGGCTGATAAGTGAGTAGTTACTTTCTTGGTAGCGTACAAAGTCACTGAGGATAATAATATCACTGCCTTTTGGACAAAGCTGATGAAGAGATGTCAGTCCATGCTCTAAGGTTGTCTCGCTGTGATTGTCGTGGTTGGTCAGCGCTGCATTATTGATTTCTATGACTTTTTGAAGAATGCGTAATGGCGCATGATTACTCGCACTGGGCTTGATTTCAATGATCTCTTTGCCAGTATCTATTACTGCGCCAATTCGGTCTTTTTGAGCCACAGTGAGCCAGCACAGTTGGCTAGTAAAGTGTGCAAGTTGAACTGATTTCAACAACAAGGTTGAGCCGAAAATCATGCTGCTTGATAGATCCAAAAACAAAATGACAGGCTGCTCTCTTTCTTCAGAGAATAGCTTGGTATGCGCCTTGCCCGTTCTTGCTGTGACGCGCCAATCAATGCTTCGGATATCATCTCCTGCTTGGTACTGACGAACTTCAGAGAAATTCATCCCGCGACCTTTGTGGTTACTCTCGTGTTGACCATTAAGTTGAGACCAAAGGCTCTTGGCTGGAGGCAACCATCGAACAGACTGAGCTTTGTATTGCAGCAGCTCATCCAAATTCAACGTGACGCCGTCACTATAGTTGGGTAGTTGATTATTCATACGCGTGTCCTTATGCGCTGCCAACCAATGAAATAAGATGTGCGATGACTTGATTGGCCGTAACGCCTTCAGCTTGAGCATGGTAGCTACGGAGCAGGCGGTGGCGTAACACAGGGAATGCCATCGCTTGAACGTCTTGTGGCGTTACATAATCGCGGCCAGCAAGCCATGCGTGAGCACGCGCGCAGCGATCCAAAGCAATAGTTGCGCGTGGGCTGACACCCATATCTAACCATTGATCAAGTTGATCGCTGTATTGCTTGGGTTGGCGAGTCGCCATAACCAGTCTGATGATGTATTGCTCAATGGTGTCTGCCATATGAATGTTGAGCACTTCTTGGCGCGCTTCAAAGATCGTTTGCTGAGATATCTGTTGTGGCTGAATAGATTCGTTACCTTGAGCTTCGCCTCGGTTCAGGCGCAAGATCTCCAGCTCGCTTTCCATATCTGGGTATTCGACCTCAAGGTGAAGCAAGAATCGGTCTAACTGGGCTTCTGGCAGAGGGTATGTCCCTTCTTGCTCAATTGGGTTCTGTGTCGCCATTACCAAAAACAGTTCAGGCAGAGCATAGGTCTTTCGACCGGCAGTCACTTGTTTCTCTGCCATCGCTTCCAGCATTGCTGCTTGAACTTTCGCCGGAGCACGGTTGATCTCATCCGCTAGAATAAGCGAGTTGAAAATCGGGCCTGATTGGAAGGTAAATTCCCCAGTTTCTGGTCGGAAAATATCGGTACCAGTCAAGTCCGCAGGCAGTAAGTCAGGTGTGAATTGAATGCGGTGGAAATCCCCCTCAACGCAATCAGCCAGTGATTTTACGGCGCGAGTTTTTGCTAAGCCGGGAGGCCCTTCAACGAGGATATGACCATCCGCTAAAAGGGCGATCATCAGTTGCTTAACGAGCTCTTTTTGACCAATGATTTGAGACTCTAGATAGTTTTGAAGGACTTCGAAATTTGTTTTGTGCATTTTGGACTCTCTGGGTATCCATTTGATTTTATTTTGAGTATTGGTCACTGATTTGTAGCAAAAAGTTCCAGTGCATTTGCGTAATTTATTTTTTCAAAATTGGAAAGATTTACAAGTGGTTAGCTAAAAATATTGTTAGGTTGTGAGTATTACTATATCAATTGGTTTTTATATACAAAAGCTTGGCTGTGGGGAGTTGTTTGAGTTCAGTTAGATCTAAGGGCTGATAGCTAAAGCCGACTCTCGACAGTACGATATTGGCTTAGTTAATTCATATTTAATTTGGATGATTTCGGTTGTTACATCATATGTGCAATTTTTTGAGAGAAAAGTCTCCAGTTTTATTGGTTGTGGCCGATATATAACTCAGATTGTGCATCACTTTGTTGGGGCGCGTTAACAAAGTCCTGTTCAAAGTTTACAAACAACGAGCGATTCTTTTTAAAGGTCTAAATATGTTCAAAACTAACTCTCTGAGTATCAAGCAAAAAGTTGTACTTGGCATTACCTTTGCGGTTCTTGCATCGACAGTAATTGTCGGCGCGATGGCACAACAACAAGCAAGAGATGTATTGAGTCATCGACTGATCGATATTGAGCTTCCTGGAATGTTGGAGCGAATCAATGGTGAAATTGACCGTGAAGTGTCTCAGCTATTATTAGCAGCGGAGCAAATTGCTTCAAATGAATTTATTTCTGATGCTATCGAATCGACCGACCGCGATCCGGCATTAGAAAACAAGCTGGTTAAACAACTGAATAATGTTCGTAACCAATATCAGTTGAACGATGCCTCAGTGGCGAACCGTCAAACTGCTTACTACTGGAACCAAAATGGTTTCCTACGTCAGTTAAACCAACAACAAGATGGTTGGTTCTTTGGCTTTACGCAATCTGGACAACCAACCATGGTAAGCATGTTCCAAGAAGCCAATGGCGAAGTGAAGATGTTTGCTAACTATCAGCAGCCTTCTGGTTTGGCAATGTCAGGTTTATCAAAGTCGATGGATGACATGGTTAACCTACTGAACGGTTTCAAGATTGAAAATACAGGCTTCGTATTCTTAACCGATAGCCAAGGTGATGTTCAAATTCACCGCGAGCGTTCACGCAGTGACTCTTCACTTCAACAACTCTACGGTCCTCAAGCAAGTCAATTACTGAACAAATCGGGCTTTAACCTGATTACCACTGAAAGCCAAGGCCAAGAGCTGTTCGTGGCGAGCTTGTATGTGTCTTCAATGGACTGGTTTGTTATTGGTGTAGTTCCGACTGGTGAAGTGTTTGCAGAGCTCGATGCGACAGCGCAAAAGATGCTGATCATGACTGCGGTTGTGGCATTAGTATTTATCCTAATGGGCGTAGTACTTGCGAATAGCATTACTCAACCGATTAAGCTTTTGGCTAAGCGATTTGGTGACCTTGGTGAAGGTGACGGTGATCTTGCACAGCGTATTGAAGTGAAAGGTAACGATGAAATTGCACAGCTTTCAAAGGGCTTTAACGGGTTCATTGAAAAGATTCACGAGTCGATGAAAGAAGTGTGTTCGACTAGCCAAGCACTGCAAGTGGCGGCAGAGAGCGTGTCTAACAAAGCACACATTACCCACGACAACAGCCAAGAGCAACGTGATCAAACCCTTCAAGTGGTCGCTGCCATTAATGAAATGGGTATGACCATCAGCGAGATTGCATCGAACGCGGCAACAGCAGCAGAAACGGCAACGCAAGCTTCGGGTAATACTGAAGTGGGTCGTTCTGTTGTAAACAAAGCAAAAGACGCGATCAGTCGGTTAGCGCAAGATATCGAAAGCACGGGTCAAGTGGTTGAACAGCTTGCTTCTACAACTCAAGATATCGGTTCTATTCTGGGTGTTATCCGCGATATTTCAGATCAAACCAACTTACTCGCATTGAACGCAGCGATTGAAGCAGCCCGTGCCGGCGAGCAAGGTCGTGGTTTTGCGGTTGTAGCAGATGAAGTACGTAACTTAGCAAGCCGCACTGCAGATTCTACGGAAGAGATTCAGAAGATGATCAACCAACTGCAAAGCGATGCTAAAGATGCAGTAACGGCAATGAGTGCGGGTAAGGTGATCACGCTTGAAGGTGTATCGGCGTCGGATGAAGCGGTAGATGTGCTGAGTGGCATTTCAGATCGTATTGTTGATATTACAGACCGTAACACTCAAGTGGCGACGGCAACGGAAGAGCAATCAACCGTAGTTCATACAATCAACCAGAACATTGAAGAGATCAACGCAATCAACGAAGTGACAACGGGTACGGCCGAGCAGCTTGCAGAAGCGAGCCAAGAGCTTAGAGACCTTTCTTCTCGTCTAGATAAGATGGTTGGCTCGTTTAAGCTGTAATACTGCTTGAGCTAATGACGTTGACAGAGAGCTGGCTTCATTTAATCGTGAATCCAGCTCTTTCTAATTTCAAGCCAGCCCTGTGTTTAAACTGACGTTCGCTTGATCTGGTTTCGGGCTTTGGACTCAATCGCTCTAGCATCACAGGTCGTAAATGAGTAAAATCTCGTTAGATTTAATATTTAGGTAAGTATCATGAGCGATTTTGAAAAAGAACTAGAGCAGATGACTCAAGAAATGGGTGATGAGCCAGAAGTAAAACTACCATCACTTGAAGAGCAAAAAGCGATCGTCGCTGAGTTCAAACGACTAGAAGCAGAAGGCAAACTAACGCCAGAAGTGTTAGAGAAGCATTTTGGCCAGTTCAACAAACAGAATGATACGCCAATTCACTAAGTTGATTTAGACTGGTGCATGTCTCAAAGAAGTGATAATGGTGGTTGGGCTTATAGCCTGACTCATAGATAAAGGTCTAGCGCTTGCTAGGCCTTTTTTATTGCTATCAATAAAAAATTGAATACGTTTATAGAGTTGCTGGCGAGGTGATTTAATGAAAGTAAAACTAGTCGCCCTAAATAGAAAATCCCCCTTACAACGTAAGAGGGATTGGATATGGGCAAGTTATATCTTAAAAGGCGGAACCGATTAGTCTGTGCCGTACTCTTTGTATAGGCGACGACATGCGCGACCGTCACTGTGGAACAAGTGACAACGGTGTGCAGGAATACCAATCGCTAGCTTGTCACCAGACTCAATCGTCAACGTGTCTGGCTGGCGATAGATAACGTCAGCATCGGCACTTTCGAGGTTTAGGTAAACTTGTGTTTCGTTACCTAGCTTCTCAACCATCATCACTTCAGCTTCAATCGTCGCATCACCTGTTTCAGCAGACAATAAGTGCTCAGGACGAACGCCCAGAGACATACGGTCACCTGCATTGACAGTGGTACCATCGACTGGAATCCAGAAAGTCATGCCGTTTGAAAGTTGTACCAATACGCGTTCAGCTTCCGCTTGCTCGATGTGAACAGACATAAAGTTCATCTTCGGCGAACCAATAAAGCCAGCAACGAAACGGTTTTGAGGGTAGTGGTAAAGGTCAAGCGGTTTTCCGACTTGAGATACATAACCACCATCAAGAACAACAATTTTATCGGCCATAGTCATCGCTTCCACTTGATCGTGGGTAACGTAGATCATGGTGCAACCAAGTTGACGTTGTAGTTTAGTGATTTGCGAACGCATTTGAACACGTAAAGCAGCATCAAGGTTTGATAGCGGCTCATCAAGTAGGAATACATTTGGTTGAGAAACCAGAGTACGACCAATCGCAACACGTTGGCGTTGACCACCAGATAGGGCTTTAGGCTGACGCTCAAGAAGGTGACCAAGCTGAAGGATTTCTGCAGCATGTTCAACACGCTTATCAATTTCAGCTTTGTTAGCGTTCGCTAATTTGAGGCCGAAAGACATGTTGTCGTATAGGTTAAGGTGAGGGTAAAGCGCGTATGATTGGAATACCATACCCACGCCACGCTTTGACGGTTCAACGTCATTCATGCGTTGGTCGCCAATGTACAAATCACCAGACGTAATGTCTTCTAGACCTGCGATACAACGTAATAGCGTCGATTTACCACAACCTGATGGTCCAACGAATACTACGAATTCACCTTCGTTGATGTCTAAGGTTACGTCCTTAGAAATCTGTACATCACCATATGATTTATAAACGTTTTTTAACGTGACACTCGCCATCTAGCTTGTCCTCGATCGATCAAATTTTAAGTTTTACTGCTTATCATTATAAGAAATTTTCGGGTCAGCAGTAACTGTAGGAATTGGTAAGTATTGAGTGAGTAAGAAAAAAAGTGGGTGAGACTTGGATTTCTTTAACCAAGCCCACCCGTCATAGCCAAACTGGTGTCTATTTCCCCCACATCGAGCCAAACCTCCCCCGTGATTCAATCACAGATTTAACTCAATGCTTAATAAAGACACTAGCGGGCAGTGAAGCCAACTAAATGAACAATGCTGTTACACATAACACTTACTGGTAAAGGGTTCTTACTATCCACTCTTGGATGAATGCAGTTTCGATGAATTAGCGAAACGGTACATCCTCCCAACGTAAAATTAACGAGGGGGAGTAGTAGGGGAGGAGTAGATAAATGGGGTTATTAATAATTGGCGATCCAGTTCAAATAAATCCACGCCATAACGGTGATGTCGATCACGATGAGTATGTGTTTTGTGACTCCAATCTCTAATCTGACCGGATGGCGATCACGATTTTAAGCCATAATAGCTAGGGCGTAGTGGCTAGGATGATGAGCTAGAGGCTATTTTCTCAGATCATAAGCCCTGAAAACTGGCTCGTCTTGGTAGATGTGCCCTACGTATAAATATAAAAAGGATATTCACATGAAAAACGCTCTAAGCGCTGTAGCTCTAGGTACAATAGTTGCTCTGGGTTCTTTTGGTGCAAATGCTGCTATCGAAGAAGGACAACTAACTATCTGGGTAGGTGGTGACAAAGCTTATGAAGGCATGGCTGAAGTAGGTAAACGCTTCGAAGAAGATACTGGTGTTAAAGTAACAGTCGCTTTCCCTGACAAACTAGAAGAGAAGTTCTCTCAAGTTGCAGCGGCTGGCGATGGCCCAGACATGATTTTCTACGCACATGACCGTTTTGGCGGCTATGCAGAAGCGGGGCTTCTTGTTGATATCAAACCTTCTAAAGAAACTAAAGAAGGTATCGTAGACTTCGCATGGGACGCTGTTTCATACGAAGGTAAAACAATCGCATACCCTGTAGCGGTTGAGTCAGTTTCTCTAATTTATAACAAAGCGCTTGTTCCTAACCCACCTAAGTCTTGGGAAGAAATCCCAGCACTTGATGCTGAGCTTCAAAAAGATGGTAAAAAAGCGATCATGTGGCCTCTACGTGGCGGCGCTTACTTCACATGGCCTCTACTTGCAGCTGACGGCGGTTACGCATTCAAACAGACGGCAGAAGGTTACGATATTAAAGATGCGGGCGTAGCGACTGAGGGTGTTCAGAAGTCTCTAGGTTTCATCGAGAAGATGGTACAAGACAAAGTTATCTCTGCAGACATGGATTACTCAGTTGCTGAGTCTGAATTTGTTGCGGGCAACGTTGCAATGACAATCAACGGTCCTTGGGGTTGGGAAAACATCAAGAAAGCTGGCGTAGATTACGGCGTAACAACTTTACCTAAGTTCAACGGTAAAGCGTCTAAACCTTTCGTTGGTGTATGGGCGGGTGGTATCAGCACTGCGTCTCCAAACCGAGACCTAGCTGTTGAGTTCATGGAAAACTACCTGCTAACAGATGAAGGTATGAAGAGCCTGAACGACGACAAGCCACTAGGCGCTGTTGCTCTTAACTCTTTCCAACGTCAACTAGACAGCGATACTCGTATTGCAGCAACAATGGACAACGCGATGAACGGTGAGATCATGCCTAACATCCCTCAGTTCACAACATTCTGGTACAGCATGGAAGAAGCGATCGGCAACGTAGTTGACGGCCGTCAATCAGTAGACCAAGCACTAAAAGCTGCTGAAGGTCGTATGGTTAAGTAACACCCAAGCACTACCTTTTAAGGAGGGGGTAACCTCTCCTTACTTTTCTATTTTTTATCTATATCGCTAGCAGGTTCCTCTATGCAGTCAGTTCAAGGTACAGATGCTATCCCAGCACCATCAAGCCTTCCAGGCAGTAAAAGCGTCTTCATCAAATGGGGGTTGCTTGGTAGCGTTGGCTTAATAAACGGCTACGCTACAATTCTTATGTATTCTCGCGGTGAGCTCGCTTTTGCGCTGCTTACAGTGATCTTAACGGCTTTGGCACTTTACATTTTTGGTAGTAAAAAAACTTACGCCCACCGTTATATTTACCCAGGTATTGCCGGAATGATCCTGTTCATTCTTTTCCCATTGGCATACACCGTAGGGCTTGCGTTTACTAACTACAGCGCGAAAAATCAGCTTTCTCTAGAGCGTACTCAAACCGTTCTTTTAGACCGTTCTTTCCAAAGCGGTGAGAGCTACCCATTTACTTTGTACAAGACAGATGACGGTCACCAGATCGTCGTAAAAGATGGCGACCAACTGTTAGCGACTGACGTATTTTCTCTAGACAATATGACAGCAACAGAGATGGACCTATCTGTCATCGAGTCTGCGCAAGGTGAAAAAGAGAAAATCAAAGCGATCATCCAAAACCGAGCTGCGATCAGTGGTGTTGATTTCAATCTACCGGACGGTGGTGACATCCGCATGAGTGGCTTACGTAAGTTTGCTTCTGTTGCTCCGCTTTACACGCTACAAGACGATGAAGAAACGTTAATCAACAATGAAACGGGTGAAGTTCTTAAGCCAAATATGGATGTGGGTTTCTACCAACCTGTTGATACAAACGGTGAGTTTACGGGTAATACCATCTCTCCAGGTTTTGTGGTTAGTATTGGCACACATAACTTTGAGCGTGTATGGAAAGATGACGGTATTAAAGAACCGTTTATCAGCATCTTTATTTGGACGGTTATCTTCTCGGTATGTACCGTAGCGTTCACGCTTGTTATCGGGCTTGTGCTTGCGAATATCGTGCAATGGGAAGAGTTGAAAGGTCGTTCTATTTATCGTGTTCTACTGATTCTGCCTTACGCCGTCCCCGCGTTTATCTCGATTCTTATCTTTAAGGGTCTATTCAACCAAAGCTTTGGTGAGATCAACATGGTGCTCGAGAATATCTTCGGCTTAAGCCCGAACTGGTTCTCAGACCCTATCTTAGCGAAAACCATGGTGTTGATGGTTAACACATGGCTAGGTTTCCCTTACATGATGATTCTATGTATGGGTCTGCTTAAAGCGATTCCTGATGATTTATACGAAGCGTCAGCGATTGATGGTGCGAACTTCCTTGATAACTTCAAGCGCATTACATTCCCATTGATGATTAAGCCGCTTACACCGCTATTGATTGCAGCGTTTGCCTTTAACTTCAATAACTTCGTAATGATTCAACTATTGACGAACGGTGGCCCGAACATGATTGGTACTTCTGAGCCAGCCGGTTACACAGACTTGCTTGTAAGCTACACGTACCGAATTGCATTCGAAGGCGGCGGCGGCCAAGACTTCGGTCTAGCAAGTGCTATCGCAACGCTTATTTTCCTATTGGTTGGTGCACTAGCGTTACTAAACCTTCGTTTCACTAAACTGTCTCAAGATTAAGGAGCACGACAATGGCTATGGTACAAGGTAAAGGCCTTAAATACCGAGTGTGGGCAACGCATGCAGTGTTGTGGTGCTTCTTGGCAATGATTATCTTCCCACTACTGATGATCATCGCTATCTCGTTCCGTGAAGGTAACTTCGCAACCGGTAGTTTGATTCCCGATAACCCATCACTGGAGCACTGGAAACTGGCTCTTGGTATGTCGGTAACGAATGCTGACGGCTCGGTGACACCACCTCCATTCCCAGTACTAACGTGGTTATGGAACTCAATTAAAGTCGCGGGTGTTACATCGATTTTAATCGTGGCACTGTCAACGACATCGGCTTACGCATTTGCTCGTATGCGCTTTAAAGGTAAAGAAACTATCCTGAAAGCGATGATGATTTTCCAAATGTTCCCAGCAGTACTTGCTCTAGTAGCAATCTACGCGCTGTTTGACAAACTTGGTCAATACATTCCGTTCTTAGGCTTGAACACACACGGTGGTCTAATCTTCTCTTACTTAGGTGGTATTGCACTTCACGTATGGACGATTAAGGGGTGCTTTGAAACGATTGATAACTCTCTGGAAGAGGCAGCAGCCCTTGATGGTGCAACGCCTTGGCAAGCATTCAGACTGGTTCTACTGCCGCTGTCTGTGCCAATCCTAGCGGTTGTGTTTATTCTATCTTTCATCGCGACAGTTGGTGAGGTGCCAGTAGCATCTATCTTACTTACAGATGTGAACTCTTACACACTAGCAGTAGGTATGCAGCAGTACCTATACCCTCAGAACTACCTATGGGGTGACTTTGCGGCAGCGGCTGTACTATCAGCACTTCCGATTACTATCGTGTTCTTACTTGCTCAACGTTGGTTAGTTGGCGGTTTGACGGCAGGTGGTGTAAAAGGATAAGCTGTACTCTATAAGAAAGAAAAGAGCGACCTTTAGGTCGCTCTATATTGGCATTTTTATTACATCATTTGGTTTGGCCGCCGATCAGTAATAAAAATAACCCTCAGGTTACGCATAGCTGGCCGCTAATCAGGTTCCTTACGCTATTAATGATTAGTGGTTTTTGTAACTCTAACCCAGGTATTTACTTGGGTTTTTTTATGTCTGCTACTTTTTGGTATGTATTTGTACCAGCCTTTATCTGCTTATCTGCTTATCTGCTTATCTGCTTATCTCGGTGACTTAGATTTGAGCCATTCCATGCCTAAATCTTTCATTATCAAAATAATCACTCTGTCTCATAAATCAGACGCTCAGTATAAGGGGCAGCAGGTCTATTGATATGTTGCTAATAATTCAATGCGTGATACTTCAATGATTTGCATGCAACGAGCGTCTGAATTTCACCGAAAGTGTCTATAAAGGCTAAATACAACAGGCCTATTGAGAGTAGATCTCAACAGCATACTTTGAGCTAGACTCTTATCAGACATAGAGAATCGAGGCTGTGTGAAGATTAAAACTCTCGACTAGAAGGCGCACAGCCTAAATGCTGTAACAGTACATAGATACTTTCTTGATCGAGTGCTACGCGTCTAAACAGATCGGCAAACGTGTGGTCACCACCAAAACAAGTTTGAATATAGTGGTTAATCTCATTGCTGTCGTAGCCTTCTACGTACAAAGTTCTAACCCATTGATACTCAACAGCCTTCAAATTGTTCAGTGTAGATTCGCTAAGAGTGGGGCGTGTGACGCTCAAGAGTGGCTCCGAAAAAATTCTAATACATCCATTATGATTGGCGGTATTTAATCAGAGCAAAATGACGACTTTATTACAGAGAAGGCAAATCCATATTCGATAGTGGATTCATTTCAACTCTTTGGTTGAGTATCACGCTTTATCGGAAATATTGGTCTTAGAGATGTTTTATTTACTTTGGAATGATTTGTCGCAGAGTCACAAGACCAGAACTGTTTCGTTTGTGTTTAAAGTGGGTTAGGTAAAACAAATGCCAAGCATCTGCTTGGCATGGAAATAGGCGTATGTGAGAGCCTTGATTGACCTTACTTGAGGTATTTCACGTGTGCTTCCATCTCTTCACCGATTTGCTTTCGCATGTTCATAAGACGAATAGCCGAGTCTCTCAACTCAATGTCTTCTTCGGTATCAGGGATCCATTCTGGCACTTTGGTTGGGGTACCATTTTCATCGACAGCTACCATAATCACGATGCAGTGAGTCGTCAGACGATTGTTGAGTTCTTTGGGGTCGCTAGCTTGGACGTCTATTGCAATGTGCATTGACGATGAGCCGGTATAGATGACCTTCGCACTTACCTCGACAAGGTTACCAACATGGATGGGTGCTACGAATCGAATACCACCTGCATAGGCGGTGATGCAGTATTTGCCACTCCAACCTGCAGAACAAGCATAGGCTGCTAAATCGACCCACTTCATTACTGCTCCACCATGAACTTTACCACCAAAGTTCACATCTCCGGGCTCAGCTAAAAAACGCAGAGTAACGTCTCGTTTGCCATCTTGTCGGCTGTTGTTACTGCTCATCTATCTTCCTTCATTATTATTTTGCTGCATAACATACTTGTTACTTGCTAATAACAATATACTTAAGATGACATAAATTAAAGTGGATAATCTCACTGTTAAGATTATTTTTTCAAACGGATGACGAACCTATGAACATTGGTGTTTTCTGGCGATCGAGACGAGTGATAAACAGGAAAGGGCAAGATGGGTGTAAGTTATTTCGAAAGTGGGTTTCAAAAAAAACACCTAGCATAGCGCTAGGTGTTTCTAAGCCGTTCGGTACTCATATCGGTACCTTTTTATTTTAGCCAACTAACCGTTGTTCATCTGGTTAAGTTAAAGTGATTCTATCCTTATTAACCCTAAAGTGGTAGTTAAAGTTTTTTTACTATTCAGCTCACTTTTACTCTTTGAACAAAGTATAGATCCTTTGAGTGAACTTTGCCTGTCGAGTTATTGATTGGTCATTATTAGAGTGAGATCGGCCCTGACCGCAATCTTGTAAAGGTATTAATTATAAAAACACATTAAGTTGTTTTTCTTAATCACGTAAAAGATCCAAATATTCAGGTTGATCTGACGTTTGGTCAACTTGTTGCAAGGGCTCACTATAGTAGTAATCCTTCATTATTTACACTGCCGATAAGCGAATACTTTAACTAAACAGTATGACGATCTTTAAATTAAATCATAACCTTGTTGCAAGAAAAGAAGCAACGATTAAATAGTTTTAAGAGGATTGTTAACAAAAAATTAGATCGACAAAGCTTATCTAAGGAAGTGGTTTTAAACGAGGTAGCTATGAGTAGCCGTGGTTTGAAGCAGTTAAAAAATACCTGCTATGGTAGCAGGTACTGCGAGGATATCTCGTTGAGAACATCGTTGATAAATGAGGGGGGAGAGCTTAGCTTTGTTGAGGAAGCGGAAGCTCAAGCCTTGGTTTCCTCTTGATTTGAGCAAGAATGACACCAGAGATTACCATCACGCCTCCAATGATATGGAATTGGTTAATTTCTTCACCTAACCAAGTAGACGCAAGTGCAATCGCGATAACGGGCATTAAATTCATGAACATGGCACTTGAATCTGCGCCAATGGTGTCAATCGCCTTCACCCACATCCAAGGGGCCAAAATAGAAGCAGCAAGGGCAGCGTAAGCAATCAAAGGAATAGCTTGTTGGGATGGCAACAGTTGTTCGCTGGTTAACCAAAGTGGCGTCAACATAGAAACCGCAAACAATCCTTGGATATAAATCACTACCCAGCTACTTAACGGCATTTTCCAGCGTTTAAGCAGTACACAATAGGAAGCATAAACGAATGCGGCTATTAACATATAGCCATCACCCTGAGTCAGTTCTTGATGTATGAAGAATAAAGGATCGCCTTTCCCTAACATCAGAGCTAACCCAGACAGCGACAATACGCCGCCAACAATGCTTAGGCCAGAAATAGACTTGCTTAACAAGGGTACGCTAAGGAACACGCTGATCAATGGTACTAATGAAGTGATCAACGCCATATTAGAGGCGGTTGTCGTTAAGCCGGCGTAGTAACCCAAAGATTGGTTTAACACCATGCCCAAAAAGCCAAGGAACGCCAGTTTAGACAAATTAGGTTTAATGATTGGCCATTGCTTGATAACCGACCGAATACAGAAAGGTGTCAGAATCAACATTGCAATGAACCAACGGTAAAAACTCATCGCGCTCGGCTCTATGGTACTTGCAGCGAGCTTATTGACGATAGCATTTGCACCCCAGATGCAGACTGTAAAAAATGGTAAAAGATAATGCATGTGAATTCCGTCGCAAATGAGTTGATGCGGCTAGTTTGACAGGTCGTTATACTTACAGATATCTTTAAAAAGACATCAGGCGCGATAGGAAGACAAGTTTGAAAAAACACTCAAGAAACCTTCACCCATCCTTATCAATCGATAAGGCACCATCCAACGTATTTATGAATTTCGAAGCTTTCTTATCGAACACTGAAACTCGCGTGCATAGCCACCCTTGGGGACAAGTACAATTGATCAGTGGCGGTATTCTAGAAATGGAAGCTGAAGGTACACGCTTTCTAGCCCCGCCACACCTAGCTATTTGGGTACCTGCCGGAGTCATGCACTGCAGTTATAATCGCAAACCCTTAGATTATTGCTCTTTGAATATTTCCCATGAGCTAACGCAACATCTGCCTGAGAAAACCAGTTTAATAAAGATCACACCAATCGTATCCTCGATTATCGATGATTTTCGTCAGCGTGATATTAACGTTGCTGCGAGCGAACAAGATCAAAGATTAGTGCGAGTATTGTTGGATCAATTGGCAGAGCGTCAAGTTGAGCATCACTTTTTGCCTTCAACTGATAATAAATATCTTGCGCCCATTCTTGCTGCGATTGAAGAGAACCCAACTGATGATATCTCACTGAAAGATTGGGCCGATAAAGTGCACGCGACAGAGCGAACCTTATCGCGCCACTGTCAAAGTGAACTGGGGATGAGCTTTACTGAATGGCGACTTCGAGTACGCTACTTGTACTCTATGGATCTGTTAAGAAATGGGCAATCCGTTAAAGAAGTCGCACTGACTTTAGGCTATAACCAAGCTAGCCCGTTCATTAGTATGTTCAAGAAATATTCCGGCCAAACGCCAGAACAATATAAGAACCGTTTGTTGTAACTTGTTCTTGGCTTTAGGTTTACTCGTCAATTCTTTGTCATTGAGAATAAAATAATATACACGCGCAGTGTTCGCGCTTGTTAACCATCAAGGTTTATATTGAGGTCATATGGAGATCAAAGTATTAAAAAGTTTTGTAGCTGTAGCCACACACAGAAGCTTTTCAAAAGCAGCAAAGGAATTGAACACAGTTCAGCCTGCTATTAGTCGCCACATTACAAGCCTTGAGCATGAACTAGGGGTTAGCCTATTTTTTCGCACATCTCGCGAAGTCGTTATTAGTGCTGCTGGAAAGCATTTACTCACAGACGCCATAAAACTCATAGAACATACTCAACAAGCGAAACAATCCGCAATTCGAGCCTCTTCTGGTCATATTGGTACTTTGACAATTGGTTACCTTGGGGGCGCAACGTTGAGTTTCTTGCCTCGTTTAGTTCGGCAGTATATTACTGAAAATCCAACTATTGATGTCGATCTTGTTGAGATGACAGCTTCTGAACAAATCGAAGCTCTTGAAAAGCGGGAGATTGATATCAGTTTCTCTCGCCCACTTCCAAATCTGATTGATGATGACTACGTTTCCGTTCCGATTTATGCAGATAAGCTCGTTGCGGTTGTGCCAATCACACACGAACTCGCCCAATGTTCGATCATTCAAATAAAGCAACTGCAGTTCGATCCCTTCATTTTATTTGAACGTGAGCAAGCCGTGGGGTTATTTGATTCCATCATTACTCAATGTGATTTATCCGGTTTTTCTCCAAATATAAAAAAGCAACCCAACCACATGCAAACGGTGTTAACCCAGGTATCTTCTGGCTTAGGTGTCTCGGTAGCTCCTTATGCTATTCGTGACTTACGTTGTGAGGGTTGTGTCTTTATTAACCTTGAATCTGTGGATGTAGAGATGCCATTGGTGATGACACACCATTTACATGCTCAATCTCCCACTGCTAGTGCATTTGCAGCGATAGTACAGAGTGAAATTAAAGCAATTCAACAGAGTATGAGTTAGGAAATCATCTATGCAAATTGCGTATAGAATTTACATCAAATAGGTATTTTTGCTATTTAAGCGTCACCCTTAAACTCACTTCATCGAAATCACTCATTAAAACGATGAACTAAAATTAAGGTGTAATCATGTCAAAGGTGACGACAGAAACTTTGGGTACAGGGCGCTTATTACTTATGTCGAGCGCTGTCTCAGCAACCGCTGCAAATCTTTATTATAACCAGCCGATTTTACCCAAGATCGGTACAGAACTCGGTTTAACAAGCGCACAACTCGGCGCAGTGCCGGCGGCTAGTCAGATTGGTTATGCAGTGGCGCTACTTTTCTTATCGCCATTAGGGGACACTTTGCCGCGCAAACGCCTCATTGCGATCCTATCGGTAATGTTAGTGTTGTCATCATTTATTGCGTTTTCTGCATCTAGCTTAATTGTGTTGGTTGTTGCGTGTTTTGCGATTGGCTTAAGTGCCAATATCACTCAACAGTTGATTCCATTTGCAGCGTCATTAAGCACTCCTGAAACGAAAGGGAAAGTCATTGGGACTTTAATGACAGGCCTGACCGTTGGCATCTTGCTTTCTCGTACACTCAGTGGTTTTGTTGGTGAGCAGTTTGGGTGGCGTGCTGTGTTTATGATGTCGGCAAGTATCGCGATGATCTTTGGTTTAATGTTATACGCTTTTTTACCGACGAATACTCCGACAATCAAGATACCTTACCTTAAGCTTGTTGCTAGTATGGCAACGTTAATTAAGCAGCATTCGATACTACGTACATCTGCTTTAACCGGCGCGCTTTGGTTTGCTTCGTTCAATGCACTTTGGGCAACGTTAGCTTTGCACGTCAGCGAATCACCATTTAATTACAATGCTCAGCAAGCTGGGATGTTTGGGGTTATTGCCTTTGCTGGTGTGATTGGTGCCAAAGTTTCAGGTTCATTAGTAGGTAAGTTTGGTTCTCGAAATATGATCAGTATGGCGTTAGTCATTATTGCTGCTGGCTTTGTTGTTTCGGGGCTCTTTGCTGATACCTTGATTGGGTTGATCGCCGGTATCATTCTTATCGACCTTGGTGTGTTCAGTGCTCAGGTATCGAATCAAGTCCGCGTATTTTCAATTGATCCACAAGCTCAGAGCCGTATAAATGGGGTCTATATGCTTGGCTACTATCTTGGTGGTGCCTTCGGTTCGTTTGTGGGTATTCAGGTATTTGAATTGGTCGGCTGGGTAGGTGTAGTAGGCTTTAGTGTTGCAGCTGTGGCATTAAGTTTTATTGTTAACCGCATCAACAAGCAATAAATCACGTTGCCTTCATTTATGTGTTTACACATACTTGAGTTAAGGCTCGTTGCTATCGAAAATGAATGCTATTTAAACGTTTTAAAGTTTGGATAACACGGTTTACGACTCTCAATGGTGAGTGATAAGCGATGAGAATCATCCATCTTTCATTTCCCCGCAAAATAAAGGTGACATTACATATATGCAATGTCACCTGTAAAGCATTGGGTTGTGAAATAAATAGATTAACCAATGAGTACTTGTTACTTAGAAACAACAGTCCACTTCATTAGAACCGGTTCTGCTTCCTCACACTGAATCAGTTCAAGTGGACGTTTCACCCATGGGCCCGCTTCTTGAGTTTCTGATGTCACTGCCAAACAGTAGCTAGAGTCCGCTTTTAATCGAATGGTTTGATCATTTTCGCTGTAAACAAAACCTTGGTTTTTGGCGTCGCTACACTCTAGTAACGCGAGTTCGCTTTTTCCTTTCGCAAGAAGCCCTTGCATACACAGCCCTTCGAACGCGTAAGACTGAATTTGGTCTGTTTCGTTGTTGAATTCAAATCTCACATCATGACCCGAATAGTTGCGAGGAGAACCTTCAGGCGCTTTGGGTTTACAAGTATGAGTTTGCATTAATTCTGATTGACCAGGTCCGTAGGTATCAATACAAAACCCATAACCGTTTGGCTCATCTAAATTATCACTTAAGACAATGTATGGCGGTTCTGTCGGTACATTTGGCTCTGCTGCAAAGAGGAATGAAGGAGCAACAATTAAGCTAGATGCAACAATGAAGTTGGTCATACTTTTTAGGTTCATATTAATTTCATCCTTTAATGAAGGTAGGTGTTGTGACTAAAACGGCTTACTGGTTAAAACTTTCGGTGAACTCTACAATTCTAGCGGCATTGACACCTTTGTCACTGCGACCGATTCGAGACACACTACGAATATCGATACGGCTTTTGTTGTTTATTGGGGTAACTTGAACGACCACATCGTCCATAAAACCAAAGAAAGTTGTTTGAGCCGTTGCTTCAAAGCGTAATGCCTCTGGGTATCCTGCAACCACTTCCCATCCACTATTTTTCGCTATATCCAGTGCTTTTGCGTACGCATCTTCAGAAGAAAGGTTCGACTGAATAGGTTTAATGTATGGGTACAATTTTTTCTGTATGGCAGCCACTTCTTCTCCTGCATAAATCAGAGAGTTTTTGGCACCTGCACGCGTATCGTCTAGCTTATAAAATTCAGGTGGGTTTATAGTGTCGGTAGTAATGTCATGAATTGCAGGCTCACGCTTTACGGGGTGAGTTATGCCATGGAGCATTGGCGCGATGAGACCAAGCCCTATGAATGCAGCAACCAGAGACTTGAGCGCACCTGTACGATCACGAGTAATCCATTGGTAGATGAGCCCGAGTGTACTTAAAGCGAGTAGAGAGAGGCCGATAGGGTTGAGGTAGTTTCGAATGTAGCCAAAGCCAACAATAGGGTCCCATAAGCCCATGCGAGATCCAAATATCATCACCGCAACCATGAGTAATGCGGTAAAAGCGATGACTAGTAATAATGTTCCTATACGAGATGGTCGGTTGTTCGTCATTTTCTATCCTTTGAAAGTTTTCAGCGAGTAATGATGAGCCACTCCTAGGCTCACCATATCTTCATTTTGTTAGTATTCGGTTTTATTATTACTTCGTTTTGTGATTGCTCAGTTTGGTTGTTCTGTGTCGTTTGCTATTTCTGCTTTGTCATCTGACTTGAACAGTTTGCAGATCAAGACAAAAAATAGCGGAGCGAAGTAAATCACTAACAACGTCGCTCCCATCATGCCGCCTAAAACGGACGTACCAATCGCATTACGCGCGTTAGCACCTGCACCCGTACTCAGCACTAAAGGCAATACGCCGAGTCCGAACGCCAGTGACGTCATGATGATAGGGCGCAAACGCATCTCACATGCTTGTACCGTTGCATCAATAATGTTGACGCCTTTTTCATAAAGTTCTTTGGAGAACTCAACAATCAAAATGGCGTTCTTGGCGGTTAAACCTATGGTAGTTAGCACGCCTACTTGGAAGTACACATCGTTTTCTAACCCTCGTAACATAATCGCAGCCAGTGCGCCGAGTATGCCTAATGGAACCACCAGAATAATCGCAATTGGAATACTCCAACTTTCATACAGAGCCGCTAAGCAGAGGAAGACCATCAAGATGGAGATCGCATACAGAATTGGCGCTTGGTTGCCGGCTTCTATCTCTTGATAGGACATTCCCGTCCAGCTTACCTGTACATCATTGGAGATCTCGGCTGCCAATCTATCGATTTCAGCCATCGCTTCACCAGTACTATAACCAGAGGCGGCTTCACCGACGATTTCCACTGCAGGATTACCGTTATAACGTTGTAACTGTGGAGAACCTTGACCCCAGTGATAAGTACTGAAGGCTGAGATAGGCACCATCTCGTCGTTGTTGTTACGCACAAACCATAAGTTCAGGTCTTCTGGTGTCATGCGATATTCTGCATCAGCTTGAATGTAAACTTTCTTAGAGCGGCCACGGTCGATAAAGTCATTCACGTATGACGATGCCCAAGCAATCGACAGTGATTGGTTGATGTCATCGATTTCTAAACCGAGCACTTTGGCTTTCTCATAGTCGACATCAAGGAACAGTTGCGCGGTATCCTCCAGGCCATTTGGACGTGTACTTTGCAATAATGGACTTTGTGCCGCAGCACCAAGTAGTTGGTTTCTTATCTCAATCAGCTTGTCATGACCGACAGCACCGACGTCTTCTAAGTAGAAGTTAAAGCCTGTTGAAGTACCAAGCTCTCGGATCGCTGGGCTACTAAAAGCAAAGATCTGTGCATGTTTGTAGTTTGAAAATTCACCCATAACACGGCCGATAATGGAATCCACATCGGTTCCAGGCTCCGTCCTTTCTGACCAGTCTTTCAAGCCAATGAATGCCATTGCTGCATTTTGTCCAGAGCCTGAAAAGTTGAATCCAGACACGGTAAACACGTGGTCGACAGTGTGTGACTCGTTCTCTTCAAAATAATCTTTGATATCCAACATCACTTCTTGTGTCTTTTGTAATGTGGTCCCCGTTGGTGTGGTGACCATAACCATGAAGTCACCTTGGTCTTCATTTGGTAAAAATGAACTTGGCAGCACGTTGTATAGGTAAGCCGTGCCGGCAAAAAGCATTAGGTAAACAAAAACGAAGCGTAGTGGTCGCTGTAAAGCGTGTTTAACTGAACCTCGGTATTGGCTGGATAGCTTGTCGAACCCTCGGTTAAACAGTGCAAAAAACTTATTGCTCGACGCTTTATCGACAGGCTTTAGAAGCGTTGCACACAATACAGGAGTAAGAATCAATGCGACGACAACGGATAGCACCATTGCCGAGACAATCGTCAAAGAGAACTGTTGGTAGATAACGCCCGTTGACCCTGACATGAAGGCCATAGGAATAAATACAACCGACAACACCATCGTAATACCGATTAGGGCACTGGTAATTTGTCCCATTGACTTCTTAGTTGCTTCAAGAGGAGATAGATTCTCTTCATGCATCAACCGCTCAACGTTTTCCACGACTACGATGGCATCATCAACCAGCAAACCAATCGCTAACACCAAACCAAACATGGTGAGTGTGTTGATTGAGAAACCCAGCATGGCCATGACACCAAAGGTACCAAGTAGTACGACTGGCACGGCAATGGTTGGGATTAAGGTTGCTCGTAAGTTCTGCAAAAACAGTAACATCACGATAAACACAAGCCCAACCGCTTCAAATAGCGTTTTGACCACTTCAGTGATAGAAAGGCGAATGAACAAGTTGTTATCGGTTGTTTTAACCAATACTAGTCCGTCTGGAAAGCCTTTTGAAAGTTGTTCCAGTTTTGCATCAACCGCGTTTTGTGTGTCTAACGAATTCGCGCCGGTGGCGAGGGTGATCGCAATACCTGAAGAGTCCTTACCCATGTAGGCTGGAATGGATGAAGATTCTTCACTGGCTAACTCGACACGTGCGACGTCTTTGAGCTTAATTTGAGATCCGTCACTGTCGACTTTAATTAAGATGTCCTCAAATTCTTCAACGCTGGTTAATAGGCTTTGCGCTGTGATACTGGCATTAATTAACTGAGAATCAACGGCTGGCGTTCCGCCTAGTTGTCCAACAGTAACTTGGCTGTTTTGAACCGATACGGCATTAGAAACGTCAACAGGGGTGAGACTGTAGCTGTTCAATTTTGCAGGGTCTAACCAAATACGCATCGCATAAGATGGACCGAAAATAGTCACTTCGCCTACGCCGTTAACACGGCTTAAGATGTCCTTAATGTTAGAGTTTGCGTAATCTTGAATGTCGCCCGCACTCATGCTGCCATCAGGCGAATAGAGGTTGGTGACCGACATGAAACCCGACGTACTCTTGGTCACAGATGTGCCTTGGTTTTGTACTGCTGTAGGCAGGCGATTGCTCACTTGCTGTAAGCTATTCTGCACCTGTACCTGGGCAATATCGGGGTCAGTGTCTGCGCTAAACGTTAAGGTCACACTCGCACTACCAGAAGAGTCACTTTTCGACGCCATGTAAAGAAGGTTATCTAACCCTGTCATGCCTTGTTCGATGACTTGGGTTACGCTGTCTTCAATCGTTTTCGCTGACGCGCCAGGGTATGACGTTGAAATAGTCACGGCTGGTGGTGCAATTGTTGGGTATTGCGCGACAGGCAAAGAGACGATCGCCGCAATGCCTGAAAGCATAATGACAATGGAAATCACCCAAGCAAAAATCGGTCTGTTAATAAAAAAGTTCGATAAGGACATGGTTTATTCCTCGCTCGCCAAAGCAGGAACGGTACTGTCTGTTCTGCTATCGACAACAACCGCAACATCATTTTTCATGTTAATTATGTTGGTGATGACGACTTGTTCACCGCTAGAAAGCCCCTCTTTAACAACCCAACCGTTACCCACTTCATTGCCGAGAACGACTGGCTTTTTCGCTGTTTTGTTGTCTTGGTTAACGACAAAAACTGAAGGATCACCAGACTGGCTTCTTACTACAGCTGATTGCGGAACAACAAGGTAGCCTCGTGCTTCTGGCATCGAAATATGGGCGCGTACGTACATACCGGCGAGTAAAGTATTGTCAGGGTTCGGAATGATGGCACGTAGCGTTACCGTACCGGTTGAGTCTGAAACGAGCGTGTCCGAAAACTCTAAATGGCCGACTTCGTCATACGCACTGCCGTCTTCTAACGTTATCGTTACTGGGATCTCTGCATTTTTGTCGGTAAAGGTCGCAAACTCTTTTCTGATTTTGGTAATCGCTAACGAAGATTGCTGCATATCCACGTAAACGTTCGTGGTTTGCACAATAGTCGTCAGGTAAGAAGACTGCTCAGAGGTCAATAAAGAGCCTTCAGAGACCAAAGAAAGACCAGCCTGACCTGAGATAGGCGCTTTGATTTTGGTATAAGACAGTTCAATATTGGCGTAATCCAATTCTGCTTGGCGGATCGCGACTTCAGCTTGGGCTTCTTTGTAAAGGGCGTCTGCATCGTCAAAATCTTGCTGACTGGTCAGTTTTTTTCTTAATAGTTCTTTATAGCGGAGTGCCGTTTTTCGAGCGGTATCTTCGCTCGTCAGTGCTTTCGCTAATTGAGCTTGTGCGCTATTAACGTTGGATTGATAAGTGGTTGGGTCAATTTCATAAAGTACATCATCGGCTTCTACGTGAGAGCCCTCTTTGTATAGGCGGCTTTTGAGAATCCCTGTTACTTGAGGCCTCACTTCTGCTTGCTTGAACGCGGCAATTCGCCCTGGCAACTGGGTCGTCAAACGCAGTGTTGTTGGAGTCAAGTCTAAAACGTCGACATGAATAGGACCTGGGGCTGGTCGTTGTTCCATAGCTTGTTCGCCACAGCCCAATAGTAGAGAACTAGAGAGAAGTAAGCCCAAAGGCAATCTTAACGCGCGGGGTAGAAACATAATGAAACCTTATCCTAGAAGCAGAATTGCAAACATAGAAAAAAGGATAGCAGTTATATGGTTAAGGCAGGGTTAAGGCTCAGGGGTTATACGAGTCATTGGATAGCTGCAAATAACTTGATGCAGATTGCATTCCTGAACTTAGAAACGCTTAGTTATACGTCTCTCTGTTGTTCGTTGTTTCTTTATCACCACACATTTATCACACAATTTAATGTTTTTTAATAAAACTTACTTATTATCAGTGTGTTGCATGGTGTTAATGTCTCAAAGTTCCCTCACATTTTTTCGTTATCCTAGGAGTAATGAAAAAATTGGGAAAACCTTCGCATGAAAAACATCAAACAGTTAGTGACGATCACTTTACTTGTTATCGCTATCGGTGCTGTCGCCGCTTATTTTTATATGAAGAACGATGCCTCAATCGTCACTTATTCTACGGAGCCTGTTCGCATCGGTAACATCGAAGATGTTGTGCTCACTAACGGTGTGCTATATCCCTACAAAATGGTGAATGTGGGTGCTCAAGTTTCAGGCAAGTTAGAGTCGATAGCCGTTACGGTCGGTGACACACTTAAAGCTGGAGATGTTATTGCTCAAATTGATAACCTTTCACAAGAAAACGCATTGAAAGAATCCCATGCTTCACTCACTAACATTAATGCGCAATATCGAGCGAAAAAAGCGCAGATTTATCAGTCACAACTTGCTTTTGAACGACAAAAGGCGATGTTGTTAAAAAATGCCAGCTCGCAATCCATGTATGACGCAGCAGAGGCCGAACTTCTTGTTTATGAAGCCGAACTCGACCAACTGGTTGCAGAAAAAGAGAAAGCGCTGATCAGTGTCGATGACGCTCAACTGGATTTAAGCTATACAAAGATCGAATCACCGATTGATGGCACGGTTGTTTATGTCTCTGTTGAAGAGGGGCAAACCGTTAACACAAATCAATCGACACCTTCCATTGTTGAAGTCGCTCAACTTGATGTTATGACGGTCAAGGCACAAGTGTCTGAAGCCGATATCATTCACATTGCGACGGGGCAAAAAGTGTACTTTTCGATTTTAGGCGCGCCACAACACAATTTTTATGGTGAACTGAAATCAATTGAGCCTGGCCCAACCCTTTTGACTGGCGACGATAGCGAGCTAAACATTGGTGATAATGATGCTATTTATTATAACGCGGTATTTGATGTCGATAACACGGAAGGGTTGCTGCGCTTTGGTATGACAGCGCAAGTCTCGATCGTACTAGATGATGCACAAGAAGCACTATTGGTTCCGTCTCAAGTCCTGACTAAAAAGCTTCCCGGCAAGAATCGTTATCGTGTCCCTGTTTTAGTTGAAGGCGCATTAGAGATGCGAAATGTTGAGATTGGCATCAATAATAAAGTGTATGCACAAGTTCTGGATGGGCTAGAGCTAGGAGATCGAGTTGTTATTGGTCAAGCGAACGCCAAATCGTCATCAGGTTTTGATATGTCATCGACATTAGGGCCTGAGAAAGGTGGTCGTGGTAATGGAGGTCCTGGAGGTCGTGGTCAAGGTAATGGCGGGAGACCTTAGTTATGAGTGACGTTCTATTAGAAATCTCAGGACTCAGTCGTTGTTTTCCTGCAGGTGATGATCAGTTAACGGTATTGAACAACGTTAACCTAACCATACGTCGCGGTGAAATGATCGCGATAATGGGGGCATCTGGTTCGGGTAAATCGACTTTAATGAATATTTTAGGTTGCTTAGATACTCCTAGCGAAGGAACTTATCTTGTTAATGGTCGAGATACATCGGTAATGAACCCTGATCAATTAGCGGAATTACGCCGTGACTATTTTGGTTTTATATTTCAACGTTATCATTTGTTAGATGATCTCACTGCTATCGGTAATGTCGAGATCCCTGCGCTTTACTCAGCCGAAAACAAAGCGTCCCGCCAAGCACGAGCTGAGCAACTGTTAAAAAGGTTGGGGCTAGCGGAGCGAATGGATCATAAGCCAAGTCAACTTAGTGGTGGGCAACAACAGCGAGTTAGTGTCGCCCGCGCTTTGATTAATGGTGGTACGGTGATCCTTGCCGATGAACCAACCGGGGCTCTCGATAGCCATAGCGGTAAAGAGATGATGGACTTACTTCGTGAGTTGCATCAACAAGGGCATACTATTGTTCTGGTTACTCATGACCCTAAGATCGCCGCCTCCGCGGAGCGCGTAATCGAGATCTCTGATGGAGAAATCGTGAGTGATATAACGAGCGGTGCCAATAATGATAGCGCCTCAACTGAATATTCAGCGACAAGAATCGAAGAGAAACAAAGTGTCAATAAACCTATATCAAAGCCGTTTTCTGCACAGTGGTTCAGCGTTGTTGAAGCGTTCAAAATGTCGCTATCCGCAATGGGAAGCCATCGACTAAGAACGTTTCTGACGATGCTGGGGATCATCATCGGTATTGCGTCTGTGGTGTCCGTTGTAGCGATTGGCAATGGTTCTCAAGCTCAGGTTTTGTCACGAATGGCTTCAATGGGCACCAATACTATTGAAATCAAACCTGGTTCTGGGCTGGGCGACCGACGTGCTGGGCGAGTGAGAACCTTGACAGCAAATGATGCAAACGCTTTAACGAATCTCTCCTTTGTTGATAGTGTGACACCGACTGTGCGTGTGAATGTGGCGGTGCGCTATGGTAATGAGGCGGTGACAGCAGAAGTGCAAGGTGTTGGTTCTGATTACTTTCGCGTTCGAGGTTTTGAAGTCGCACAAGGGCAGCTATTTGATGACGGAAGTATTGATGCACTAGAGCAAGTGGCGGTTATTGATAACAATACCTTAAATGACCTTTTCCCTGATGGTGAAGCACTTGGCAAAGTCATCTTTTTAGGTCGCTTGCCAGTGCGTATTATCGCGGTTACCGAAGCAAGAGAAATGGCGTTTGGCAATAGTGATGCTCTGAATGTTTGGTTACCTTATAGCACGGTAAATTCTCGTATTTATAGCCAAAATTACGTTAATGATATTACGGTTAGGGTGAGCGACGAAGTATCCAGCACCGCAGCAGAGCAAGCGATCATTAACTTAATTAAAATGCGCCATGGTGTGGAAGACTTCTTTACCGTCAATACGGATACGGTCAGAGAAAATATTGAACAAACTTCATCAACGATGACCTTACTTATCTCGGCTATTGCCTTTATTTCATTGGTGGTGGGTGGCATCGGTGTTATGAATATCATGCTGGTGTCGGTAACCGAACGAACGCGAGAAATCGGCATTCGTATGGCAGTTGGAGCAAGGCAAGCAGATATTCTGAGACAATTTTTAATTGAAGCCGTTTTAGTGTGTTTGTGTGGTGGCGCTTTGGGTATAGGGTTAGCTTACGCTGTGGGCTTGATTGTCTCGTCGACGAGCAGTGGTTTGAGTATGATTTATTCGACCAACTCAATTATTGCGGCCTTTATTTGCTCAACACTGATTGGGGTTCTCTTCGGTTTTTTACCCGCTAGAAATGCAGCAAAATTAAACCCTGTGGATGCGTTATCTCGAGGATAAGGAAAGAACGTTGAAGATAGATTATAAATTGAAGCTTATTCATAAGTTCTTCTTTGCTTTTTGTATCACAAGCTTTGTCGCGGTGTGCATTATGCTCGCTTTGATTATGCAGAACCTGTCGTCGGGTTTTCATGACTTTATCAAAGAGGCCGAATCGAGCTATATCAAGCAAGTCAGCCAAAAGTTGGGAGAGTACTATCAAACCAATGGGTCGTGGCAATCGCTAAAAGAAGACGAGAAGCATTGGCGACGTTTGGTGGGCACTCGAAAAGGGCCAGAGGAGCGAGGATCACTCTCTTTGCCGACGGATACGACGGGAATGAGCCAGTTACTGCAAACGCAGAGAAGACTCAGTTTATATGATGTCGATAAAACGGTGGTGGTAGGCCGCTCTCGAATTGATGAAAGCGCCTTTACTCACGCCATTGTGTTAGACGGTGTCGTGGTCGGCTGGCTCAGTTATGTTCCTTCGCGGCTGGCTGAACACAGCCCTGCCAACGCATTTTTGGCTGAGCAATACCAAAGCTATGTTGCGATTACGTTGGCCGTTATCGTGCTTGCGTTTATAACAGCTTGGCTTTTTTCTCGTCACTTGGTTGCGCCCATTTTTAAAGTGAATGAAGGTACGACTCAGTTGATTCAAGGTAACTTTTCAGCAAGGGTGGAGAGTGCTAGTAACGATGAACTTGGCGTACTCACTGACAATATTAACGTTCTGGCTCAGACACTGGAGAAGAATAAAACGGAACGCTCAAAGTGGATGTCAGACGTTGCTCATGAACTGAAAACACCGCTCACAGTGGTTCGAGGGCAGCTTAACGCAATTCAAGATGGGATTTTTAAAGCGGATGAAAAGCGCTTACAGGTGATGATTGATCAAATTGATAGCATGAGCCATTTGGTCGGTGATATTTATCAGCTGTCTATTACTGATATTGGCGGTTTGTCATACCAAAAATCTTCATTCGATCTTGTTGAACTTCTCAAAGGTATCTTACTTGGCTTTAAGGTTAAGACCGATGAATTGGGGCTAGGTTTAGAGTGTGAATCACTGTATGGGAAAGAGCGGACAGCGTGTTTTGTGGTGGCTGATCGAGAGCGTTTGACGCAGTTGTTTACCAACATATTGGAAAATAGCTGTCGTTATACCGACGCACCGGGAAGCATCGCTTTATCCCTTCACAAAGACAAAAACACCGTAGAGGTGGCAATTGAAGACACGTCACCATCCATTCCTGAGCAAGATTTCACACGGGTATTTGAACGCTTTTATCGAGTAGAACAATCTCGCAGTCGAGATCATGGTGGCTCTGGTATTGGTTTAGCATTGTGTCACCAAATTATCGAAGCGCATCAAGGCACTATTTGTGCTAAAAAATCAGATCTGGGCGGTGTTAAAATGATGATAACCCTACCGATCCATCACCATACTGGCTCACAATAAGATTTCGATAGAGGAAAGAGAGAATGAAGACGCATATTTTGATTGTGGAAGACGAGGAGTACATTGCCGAAGTCTTGATCGCGTATTGCCAAAATAGTGGCTTTGAAGCGACCCACCTCGCGTCGGGTGCGAATGTTGTTGAGACGGTGAAATCGCAGACTTTTGACTTAATGTTGCTTGATTTAATGCTGCCAGATGTAGACGGTGTAGAGATATGCAAACAAGTACGTCAGTTTTCTCAATTACCTATCATCATGGTGACCGCAAAAAGTGAAGAGATTGACCGATTAATTGGTTTAGAGTTCGGAGCTGATGATTATATCTGCAAGCCGTTTAGCCCTAGAGAAGTGATTGCGAGGATCAAAACGGTACTGCGCCGCATTCAACCAAACCCAGCGTCTAACCGTTCTTATCAACCAAGCGCTGAGTTAGTTTTGGGACAATTTATATTAAAGCCTGACGAATATGAGGCCCGATTTGGTGGCTGCTTTCTTGACTTAACGCCCAAAGAATTCATGTTACTTCGCCTGCTAGTGGAGCATCCCGGCCGAGTGTATAGTCGTGATGATATTCTCAATGCGCTTTACAGCGATCTTGCCGATGTATCAGACAGAAATATTGATACCCACATAAAGAACATCCGTAAAAAAATACATGCTGTGGCACCAACAGCAAACCCTATCCGTTCGGTTTATGGGGTAGGGTACAAATTGCTGATTGAAATGCCTAAGTAGCCAGAGATATTTTGCTTAATATCCTGTCAGCTCCATATAGCCAGAACCAGAGTGGGATCCTTTAATCATGATTGGTCCTTCCCAATAGGGCACCGATAGTGGCATTTTCGCATTTGGATTAAGCGCCGAAACAGTCAGTTTAATTTGTTGCGTCGGAATCTTAATTTGCCATTCTGTTGGATAGTCACGCCCATCGATCTCTGTTTTCTTGGTGACGGTTAAGCTGATGTCTTGTTGTTTAATCGCGATGCCAGAACCTTCTCGCTGCATTAACCTCGCATGGGAATAGCTGGCTTTGCCTGTTTTTGAATCTCGAAGTTGGAACACGACCAAACTGGTTGCATCGTTTAACCTTAGAGCAAACCAATCCCAACCTTGTTGTGAGTCGAGCAAAAACTGCGAACTCCACTCTCTGTCGATCCAACCTTTGCCTGATACTTGATGTGCTACTCCATTAATGATCACTTCGCCTGATACATCAATGAACGGCTGACTGTAGTAATACGAAGCTACCTTCGCGTCACCGCTCTTGGTGCTGTAGCCTTGGTCGCCTTGTTTTTGGTAGGGTGCATCGTTAGTTAATTTGAGCGAGTAACCAAACTGTTCAGAATCTGCATTCAACGTAGCAGGGAATAGATCATCGGTAGCCGAGGTCCATTGCCAATCATCAAGGTAAACTCGAAATGGTGAAGAATCGACACCTGCTAGCTTAGCTTGACCGCGAGACCATTTTTCGTTGGCATAGTGTTTGTCTTTGGTGGTGACGGCACTATGCGCCATATAGATCTGTTGGCTTTGCCATGTTGTTTTCTGAGTGCTGTGCTCACTTTCTTGTGGTGCGGTTGCGAAACGAAATTGAGTCCATTGCACACCTAATGAGTGACCTTCTTCATCAGTCAGATTGGCAGTTAAATACCACCATTCATGACGAAAATCAGGGTGTGCTTGATGGTCGGCAGGAAAGGTGATGTCGATGCCTTTTACCACTGTAGTGAACTGCGCTTTGTCTGTTTGCGTTTCTTCGTCAGTTTGTCTTTCAGTGCTGAGGATTGAGCCCATGTTTTGGGGCTGTGAGTCTTCACATGCGATAAGAGATAAACTCAACAGAATGAGCGCTGTTGCCTTAATTAGTTGGTTCATCACAACACCTCACTTTGCAAGCTGCACACGACCGGCTTACTGACCAAACGCCACAGCGGAATTAAGGTAGCAACCACTGCGACTAAAATAGTGATGACAGCAATGTTCAGTGCGTCACTCCAGCTCCATACGTAATTTAAGCTCCAACCGAATGCGCGAAGGGTGACGATGTCCGTCAGTACATAGCCTACCATGGCACCAAGCGGCACGGCGATCACTAGAGTAAAAGCGACCAGAACAACGATTTGCCCCACCACCATAACCATTAATTTCTTCCGACTAACGCCAAGCGCATACAACCTTGCAATAGCGGCCTTGCGTGCGTCGAGCAACATAAAGCATGCACAGAACAAACCAATAACAGCAACCATTAAAGTGACGCCATTGAGCGCTCGCGTAATGGCAAAAGTTTGTGAGAAAATGTCCAAAGCGATGGACTTGATTTGGGCTTGATCGTAAAGCTGACTAGGATGCAAATTCAATTGTTGGCGTAATTGTTCGTACACCTGTTGTGGGTCGCCAGATACTTTGATTCCCAAGCTGGTGGGTAAGTCCGTAAAGCCGTTTTCAAGCCATAAGTTGGGAGCCAATAACACTTCCCCATTTGGTGAGCCATAGTCATGGAAAATCGCGCCAACACTCAATGTATTGTCTTGGATAGCGTCTAATTTGAGTTGGCTTCCAAGAGACAAGCCGAGCTTCACCGCCGTAGGTTCGCTTATCGCCACTAATTCACCTTGGTAAAAGCGCGTCCAGAAGTTATCAACATGAGATTGGAACACCATGGTTTGTTCAAGTGTTTCATTGTCTTTGGTGCCGAGCAAAATAGGCAAGCCTTGCAAGTTATCATCAACGTAGTATTGCTTGTAGACGGTTTCAACGTTATCAAACAGGGTTAAGGCATGTTCAACATTGGCAATTTCACCTTGGGCGGGGCTAACGTAAATGTCAGCATGCAATCGCTGTTCAAGCCATTGCTTTAGGGTGGACTCAAAACTGCCAACTAAGGTATTCATTCCTATATTGGCGGTAACAGCAAGAAGCAGGGCCATCATGGCAAGGGAAAGAGGGGAGATCAGCTCTCGCAGTTCAGCAAACAGATATTGTATTAAACCTGATTGGGCGCGCTTTTCGCTCCAACTCGCTAGCACACTTAGGGTTTTCGGTAGATACAAAGGTATCGACACCACTAACACACCGAGCCAGGCCATCGTGAACCGGTGATGTTCGCTAAGCCATAAACCGGCCAACGCCAAAACAGTGAGTACCACGCCAACAACAAATAGCTGATTTTCGTTCGAGGCTTCCGGCGCTTGATAAAAACCACCATGTGAAGAGAGAGGCTGGCGGACGCGCTGCTTAAAGTGCTGCCAACATGCAACCAGCGTTGCGGCTAGAGTGAGCAGTAAAGCTTGCGCTAACCATTGCCACTGCCATGTACCGGGAAGCAGTGTAGCACCATAAAGTTGCTCAAGCGTTATCGCGACGGTGGGGTGGAGCCAGTGGCTTAATTGAATTCCTAAAATGAAACCAAGCGACGCACCCAATGTGACTAAAAGAGTCAGCTCGACTAACAGAGCTGAAAATACGATGCTTGGCGCAATTCCAGCTTGTTGAATTTGCACCAACAGCCGATTACGTTTCAGCAAACTGTACTTAACACCGTTGTAAGCGATGAACAGGCCAACCAAAAACGCCAACAAACTCATGGCGGTGAGATTGAGGTGAAAGCTGTCAGTAATCGAGCCGAGATCGGTACTTTGATTATTGGTGATCCATTGCCCTTGTTCGCCAACGATGCTTTGCCATTTATCGAGTGAGTTGTTATTGGGATTAAACACAGCGATGTAGCTCAGTTGTCCTTGTTTGTTGAGCAGTTGCTGAGCGAATCCAATGTCCATCAGCATTCTGCTACCCAGTTGCCATTCGTCTGGTAGCACCACGACTTTGGTTTTGATTTCATCCAGAGTGAGCGTGTCTACTTCGCCCAAGTTTTGGTATTGCGATTGGCTCATCATCACGATGGGCTCGCCCGCTAAGAGTGGCGGTAAAGGTAAGGCGGTATCGAACAGGGAAATGTTTGGATCATTGCCTCGAGTATTGTCTTTTTCGTTATCGCTTTTTTCATCGACGCCAGAGTAACGAGCTCTTGAGGTGAGAGCGGCGATTAATTCACTGCCTTGTATTGACCAACGACGTCCTTGCTCGTCTCTCACTTGCCCTTCAATCACAGGCAGCGCGGCACTTAATCCATTTTGTCTCAAGGTGAAGTAAAGCGATTCTGGTAAGTAGTTTTGCCCTGATGGCGGAATGATTAAGTTTTGCGCCTGTGCGCTAAGTTGCTCAGTCGATTCTGAATAACTACGTTTCGCATTAAGGTTAATGGCTTGCACGGCGACAAACAAGGTCACCGCCAGCACGATGCCGATTAAAATTGCAGCAGCTTGTAACGGTGATTGGCGATAGTGCGCCGCGAACAGATTTAGAGTCAGTTTGGTATGGGTGAACTTGGTGCTCGCAAACCTAGCTTGCTTCATAGGGCTGCTCACTGGCTTGCGATAGAGCCTTTTTCAAATCAACGGTCTTCAAACGACCATCATCTAAAACCAACTGTGTTTGCATAAAACTGGCACACTCAGGGCTGTGTGTGACCAACAGTACAGCAGTGTTGCCTTGTGTGGTGATTTCACTCAGCAACTTCATGACTTCCAAGCCTGCTTTTTGGTCGAGGTTGCCTGTCGGTTCATCGGCAAGCAGTAGCTTGGGTTTGTGGGCTAGCGCGCGTGCAATAGCGACACGTTGCTGCTGGCCGCCAGAGAGCGCAGAAACATGCCTATCAAGTAGCTCGCTGATGCCTAAAGCTTCCACCAAATAATCACACCAATCGTTCCATTTTTGTTGGTTTAAATGAAGCGGGAAGGCGATGTTTTGTTTTACGTTGAGCGGGGTGAGTAAGTTGAACTGTTGAAAGATAACGCCGAGTTTGTGATGGCGAAAGCGACTCCATTGCGGATCCTTCCAAACCATCGCGTTATCGCCATCTAGCCACAACTCACCAACTGAAAGTGGTTCGAAACCAGCAATCACGTTGAGTAGGGTGCTTTTGCCACTGCCACTCGCTCCTGTCAAAGCCACACTTGCGCCCGTCGCCAATGTGAAGTCGACGCCTTCCAATACGTTATGGGTCTCTTTGCCATCAACAAAGCTTTTGCTCGCATGTTTGAGCGTGACAATTGGGCTTTCCATTTCATCTCCCTAAAACCAAAAACAGAATCAAAAGGTGTCGTTTCTATTGGCAATTACCGAAGCGATAGGCCCTATGAGATTCTAGACAACAATTTAAAAAAATTAGCGATTTACATCGAATTATTAATAACTTGTACTTCGATTAGGAGAAAATAGATCAATATAAGAAGAGGGGATAACGATTGAAGGGCAATTTGGACGGCTTATAACTTGAGATTCGAGGGCCGTGCTGGCTTGGTGAATGCTTGAACTAGGTTTTTATATCAAGTCATGAGTTAGCTTCTAGCTCAGATCTGCCCCAAAGTTAGCTGAACACTCATAAATGAGTTGAGTTTACCACTGTTGTTATGCCATTGGTGTAGCCAGCACTGTATAAATCAATAGGACATAATAATTTTCAATTACGCCTGGTTTACACTCTGTAATTGTTTATGTAGGCTCTAAAGAGAAGCGTTTATATCGGGTACTACTTGGAAAGGTGAGTGTGTTATTAATGTCGGTAATCTACCGATAATTGATACTCTCTGAATAACTTCCAACACTTGATGGCTTCAATGAAAGTCTTGATAGGGCAATTAACATATTGATGAGCTAATAGCCCTTTGTATCTTTAACTGTAGTTCGATTTAGGAGAGTTTGTGAATCAAGGTGTAGAGTTGGATGTAGATATTGGTAAAAAACATATAGTGATTCAGCGTCGTTATGAGGCTTTAGGAGCATTCAATGATTTATTAATTGCAGTTTGGTTTTTGGTTGGTAGCTTCTTCTTTTTAAATGAGTCTCTGATTGAAAGTGGTACTTGGTTATTTATAGTAGGTAGTGCGCAGCTAATCATCAAACCATCAATTAAGCTAATGAGCTTAGTTCATGTTAGTCGAGTGTCCAAAGCATTGACACAATAGCTATTGTTATGCACCAAGGTTACTGACAAAAGCAATTAATAGACTAGATCTAAACTCTTCTACAAATAAAATTGTTCTTCATCGTTTCTTTGTTTCATATCGACTTACGAAAGTCGCTCTGCCAATTCGTTTTAAGAGATATTCTGGGTAGGTATCTGATAGATGGAGTTAAATACTGGCTTCTGATTGCCTCTAGGTGTCGCAGGGGAAAGGAGCACTTAAATCTAGGCAAGTTCTTCCTTGGTAAGAAGCCTAAAAGTAAGGTCGGTGTTAAATGAATCCTGATATTATAGCTAAAGCTATAAGCTGAAAGGTAAAAACCAATCAGCTTATAACTTAACCTAAAATCAGAAAAGCCATCGCGAACATCACACCTATTGAAAAACGGTTTTGGTTGCAATGGCTTAAGCTGAGAGCCAGCTAATTAATATTCAAATTGGATGCTAGCCATATAATTTCGACCCTCACCAATATCAACATCCTCACCACCTAATTGAGTGCTTCTTGTATTGCCGCCTCCATCTAGATAATCAGTATCAAATAGATTTTCAATATTGAAGCGAGCTACGATGTTGAGGTCGTTGTACTTCTGAGTGTAAGAGATACCGGTATCAATACGCGTATATGCATCTTTCTTGAAAGTGTTACCTGAGTCACCGTAGCGGCTTCCGACATGGACAACGCCTAGATTTAGATTGGTGTCATCTCTAAGTTTGTAATTTGACCATATTGACGCTGAAAACTCAGGTGTATTCGCTGGTACATTACCCTCGTAAGAAGCGCTGTTTGTTATCTCTGCATCAAGATATGTAGCAGATCCTGAAAGACTTAACTTACTACTAACGAGCCCCTGTGCTGCGAATTCAGCTCCTCGATGAACCTGTTCGCCATCTTGAGTCAAAATATCTTCATCTGCATTATCTGGGTTTTCAACGCTTAGTTGAATGTTCGATAAAGTTGTCTCAAACAAAGCCCCAGTCAAAAATAAGCGACGATCAAATAGCTCCCATTTGGTTCCGACTTCATAAGATTTACCTAATTCAGCGTCGAGTTTTTCACCTTCGTTTATATAAGATGTACCCACTTCACCTTGAGGAATGAAACTTTCTGAGTACTGGACATAAATAGAGCTATTATCTGAAGGGTGGTAAATAACCCCTGCTTTTGGTGAAACTTGGCTTTCAGTAATATCATCATGTTTCTCGTCATAACGAACACCCACTAGAAGATGCCATTGATCATTGAATTTTGTTAAGTTTTGGATGTAAGTACCCCAAAGATCGTAAGAAGACGCTCTTATGCTAGTATTCAACGATTCAGGGAAGTCGACAGACTCTCCAACACTTGCACTAACTACATCACCTGTATGATTTATACGGTCGAAAGAATACCTCAAGTAGTTCGCACCAATTAATAGAGTATTCTCAGTTCCAACTAAATCGAAGTTGTGGGTAAGATCAACATAAGCGGTATCATGGTTCCACTCGTCATACTGTTCACCGGGGGTCAGAGTGACAGTCCCATTTTCTTCATAGTTGCTAAAGTTAGTCCATGTGTAACGATAATCACGTTCATATCTTTGGGCGTTGTATCCCGTCTTTATGTTGGTGTCATAACTTGGTGATAGGAGAAGGTCAAAACCGTAGTTTTGAACTTTAATATCAGTATTAGCCCAATCAGCGTCCCAAATATATTTGCTGCCTGCAACTGGCTTACCATCCACAATGTAAGAGCCAGTATCAACATCACCGTCATAATCAAAATAGTCATAATGCAGAGATAACATCGCTTTTTCATTGATGTCATAATCAACCATTAGTGCACCGATCATGCGTTCTGTTTGAGGGTTGCTTCCATCTGCATATTCGCGCCAAGATCTGTAGCTATCCTTTACTAGGATAGTTCTTGCGCGCAAAGATTGATCTTCGTTAAGTGAGCCACTGAGATCTATCATAGTTTTAGATTTATCGTTAGAGCCAATGTCTTGGCGCAAAATGAGTTGCGTCTCAGACGTTGGCTTTTTTGTCACCATGTTAATTAGACCGCCAGGCTCTGATTGACCATAAAGTAAACTTGATGGACCTTTTAACACCTCGACTCGTTCTAGTAGCTCGGTCGGTTGTGGGTAATACGACCAGAGTTGATGACCATCTCTCATGATCCCGCTACCACTACCAACATCAAAACCACGCATGGTAAAGTATTCAATGTTGTGCCCTTTGGTATTCCCTGTTGTTACACTTGACTCATACTCTAAAACTTCTCCAAGACTACTTGCCCCTTGCTCTTCGAACATTGAACTGTCTATGACCGTAATTTGCCCCGGAGTTTCTAATTGAGTCATCTCCATACGCATAGCGGTGTTGTTGGTATCATTCTTATAATGAGCAAACTCGCTACCCACAATTGTCATTGTTTCAGCTGGCACCATTGGCTCTTCAGTCGTATGACTTTCTGCAAATGCTTGATTCGCTAATACTGCACTGATTAGTAGCGATACCTTTGTTTTGAAAAACACTGTACTTTTAACTCCTATTTATTATTTTTTATCATCGTTAGATTTTTTTTCGCGTAACCAGTTTCGCCAATACCAAAGATTGACCGTATTGGCTTCCATAGACCCTGTCGTTGTTTAAGCGATGGAAGAAACAAATTATCCGTAACCTGAACCGCGCTCATTCTTTGATGACGTCTAACGAGTCGTTTATTCCTCCGCAAGGTAAATGACAATGATTTACATTTGCATTGAATTTACATTATTTACATTTTCTTACACTTTCTGTGTTTAAATCACAGCTCTCTGGTTGGTGTAAATTTGTCCAAAAAGACATAACAACTAATCAATGGGAAAAGGAACACGTTATTAATGTCGCATGGTTTAGAGGTAAACTAAGTAAGCAAAGGGACCGGAGACAGTAAAAAATGTCGTCGCCTAACGCTCCCAATCATGTTGATGGGCAGTTTGTAATAGCTCAATGAATTGGCTACTTGATTGGAGATTTGTAATACTTGAAATTATCCGTGAGATGCTAATTTAGTCCACTCATTGATACGTTGCTGTGCAGAAGAGAGGAGGGGGAACATCGTAACGCAGAAATATTCCGTTCTTTGTTTCGGCTGATTCAATATATGCTTCACTCTGGCATCATTTGGTATATTTTTTCATCGAGCTATGTGGCTAAATTTAATTGTCCACTACATTTATATAAAACCTATGAGGTAGAAAGTAATTGTATGAAAGTTGCAATAGGTAATGACCACGCTGGACTTGAATTAAAGCAGAAGCTTGTCACTCATATTGAAAATAAAGGCCATACCGTTATTGATATGGGTACAGGAAATAAGGAACGTACACATTCAGCGCTCTATGCAGATAAAGTAACCAAATTGGTTAAACTTAAACGCGTAGATATGGGCATATTAATCTGTGGGACAGGTGTAGGAATGAATATTTGTGCTAACAAAGTTAATGGTATAAGAGCTGTGATGGGCTTTGAATCCCATACTGTTGAGCAGGCTAGGCGACATAATGATACTAATGTACTTACTTTGGGAGCCTTGACTATTGAACCGACACTAGCAATAAAACTAGTTGATATTTGGCTGGAAACTGAGTTTGACGATAGTGAAACTAGGCGTTATAGGTTGCATTTAATCGAAAAAATTGAAATCGATCAAAATGAGAGTGACATATAAGAGCTAAGGCTGATAGACAACGGTTTCTAAAGGCCCTGCATAAAATAACGCAAACTACCTCTGTCACTTTGAGTAAGCAATTTGAAAAACAGGACGAGCTATTATTTTGTCCAAAACCTTGTCACTTTAAATCTTAACCAACGTCAATTTTTAACTCAGAATTACCCTTTTTCATGTTTCAAAGAGATTACTTTTATCCGTTAACAACTCATATCACTTGACCTGTCTACAGGTAACGACTTTAGAATGATTAGCCTTATACTTATCATGACTAAAGAGGCACATTTCGTTGTACCAATTACGAGACTTACAGCAATCAAAGATACTTCAGCTCTTTAACCACCTTTCATCGACAATGAAAGGGATCACTCTTGCCCTTATATCTACAGCACTGTTTACTATAGTTGGGGTATTTGTTCGACAACTCAGTACAGACTATGACACATTTCAGATCCTGTTCTTTCGCCAGCTCATCTTTATGCTCTTGCTCCTGCCTGCGATCAGAAAAAATATCGGTGTGCTGCTTAAGCCCAACAAAATATCGCTTCACCTACTAAGAATACTAGGCGCTTTTACCGCTCTATATTTTGGTTTTATTTCAGTGAGCAACATTCCATTTTCTGACGCAACAGCACTCGGTTTTCTGCAGGTACTTTTTGTGGCTCTAATCGCTCATTTCGTATTGGTAGAGCAGATCACCAGCAGTCGAATTTTCACGATTGTGGTTGGATTTATCGGGGTAATGACGGTTGTTCGACCGACCTTTGCAAGCCATAACCTTTATGTTTTATCTGGCGTGATTGCCGCACTAGGCGCGTCGGTAGCGGTAGTGTGTGTTAGGAAAGTGGCACAGAGCGAACCAAAGATAACATTGATGGCATACCAAGCTCTGGCAATTGGTTTGATGACATTAATACCAACCCTTTACTTATGGCGCACACCAACAGTCGAAGACTTTATGCTACTGCTGTTAGTTGGCATCATCTCTTCGTTTGCTCAGTATGTTGGTATCTCTGCATATAAATGGGTGCAAGCCAACATCATTGTCAATGTTGAGTATGTAAAGATTATCTATTCACTTATTATTGGCTTAGTTGTCTTTTCTGAAATTCCTGATTTATGGTCAATGATTGGCGCACTGATTATTCTTATCAGTGCATTGATTCCATTGATTTGGTCTCACTATCAAACAACCAAAGAGGATAGCCCTAAGTGTTGAGCATCAAACAATTTTGTGAGCAACTTGAGGTATGTCGAACAACGGTTCTCTACTACGAGCGAAAGGGGCTAATCACTCCCGCAACTAGAGCATCTAACGGTTATCGCCAATATGGCGAACGAGAGCTTGAAAAGTTTAGAGCAATACTTGCCTATCGCTCTTATGGTATTCCCGTCAGTGAGATTGAGAGCCTGCTACAGCAATCTCAGGATGAAGACCGAGATGTGGTACTAAGACAACAGTTTGCCGCCCTCGATCTAGAAATTCAAAAATTGCGCCAGCAGCAACAGTCCATAATGGCGTTACTCAAAGACCCTGAACTTCTTAATCAAGGCCTACTCACCAAAGAGCGTTGGACAGAAATACTTAAAGAATCAGGAATGGATGAACAGGGTATGATCAATTGGCACAAACGTTTTGAGCAGATGGAGCCGCTAGGACATCTCAAATTCCTGCAATCTTTAAATATCGATGAAGATGAAATTGCGCAGATAAGGGCGTGGTCTCGCCAATCATAAATCAGCGTTCTGGGATTAGATATTTCAACTCTAAGCCACAATATGTGCGATATTCTCTACTCTAGTTTGTTAAAAATTCGCGATGTTAATTGATTGCTAGCACAGCATCGATTTTAACTGTAGCGTGTTCATAAACAATCTTGGATCGTTAAACTTGTTCAACATTGATGGAGTTGGCAAGCAATCGTCATCGACGTAGTCTACATAATCGGCCGCAGAATCAAAGATCAATATATCCAAAGCCAACCGATCCAGCCCGTATCGGCCTCGATGGATCATATCCGCCGAAAATACCAACAAGTCGCCTGCAGCTAACGGTATTTGCTTCCCGCCAGAGATGTCATCACTGCTCTCTTTACCATTCACTTCTTGGCGAACATTGTATTCCTCTTCATTGTCCCATCGCTTGTGTGTTCCGGGGATGAGCTCCATTCCGGGTTCATCAAATAAGGGGACGCGTAGGTGTAATACTTGCGTTTCTAGTATTACTCTCATCTGGTCATCAATGTCATAATCGTATTGACAGTCACGATGCCAAAAGTCTTTCTGCTCCGGGTTTACAGGGTTGAAGAATAGTTGCGTGTTCATGAATGCAGGGTTGTTCGGAATTACCGCATCAACGACATCCATGACTTTTTTTGAGCTAATGAAATCAAAGAGTGCAGTTCTATCATCAGTAGGTAAATATTGGCTTCCCGTAATTAGAGACGAGTTAAACGCTTCTTCTTGATAGAACTCTTCGTTGTCGGCCTTCCACGATTCATGGAATTTAAGTACGACTTTTCTAAGCGATGCAATTTGAGCTTCATCGAAATAATTTCTGAGAACAAAGTAACCCTGTTCGTCGTATTGGTTACTTAATTGTTGGTTGTTTTCTAACACTGACTACCTTCGTGCTATCTATACCGTGAATGTGCACGGATTTCTCGAGCGCATAATGCCAGACTGTAGTGATTCAACCAAGTAAGGAATGAGGGAATGATTAAACACCACGGTATGACGCAGTTCAACTACTGCCACATTACCAACACAGCTGCGATAGAAAGTAAGATCAGCGCAAGAATGTCTTTGCGAGCAATACTTTGCCCCAACCAGAAGTAAGAGATCAATACCATAAAGACTACTTCGATTTGCCCTAATGTTTTTACATAAGGCACGGCTTGAAGTGACATCGCGCTAAACCAGCCAAGAGAACCAATTACACTTGCTAGGCTTGTCATTACCACCAGTTTCGACTTGGTAAAGATCTGGCGCAATGTGTCGCGTTCTCTGAAAAAAAGATACGTACAGATAATCACTGTCTGAAGGGAAATGACGAGAAACAGCACCCATGCGGCGCTATGAGGGAAGGGCAGGCCAATACTCAAGCTAGCTTCACGTACCCAAAGAGACGTTAAAGCAAAGGCTGTGCTGCAAGCCATACCTAAGAGAAAGACTTTGGGAGAGAGGCTTCGCCAACCGGAAGAGCTGCTCATTATTAGCACGCCTAACGTGCCAATAAGTACTCCTATCCAACCTGTCACCGTTAACGCGGTACCAAAGAACAACACAGAAAGCACTGCCGAAACGGGAGCCTCACACTTAGCGAGTCCGGCTCCAATCGCGTAGTTTTCGAGTTTAAATAGCATCACCATTAAACCGGTCGCGAGGATCTGCATAATGGCTGCTGCAACGATAAAAAAGCCAAACTTGCCGGAAAAACTAGGAACAGCGACTGGCTGCCATTGATAGAGCGCGCATAGGTAAATAAGTGCAATAGGGCCAGCCCAAATAAAGCGAGCCAGCGTCACTCCCGCCACACTCATTGTGCCACTTAATTTGCTTTGAAATGCATTACGCCAAGATTGGCTGAAGGCAGCAAGAAGAGTAAAAGCTATCCAACTAAAAGACATGACGCTTCCATGTGTTATATAAATTAATGATTATACTAACAAACCATACCAATATAAGAAGCGACTTAGTCTTGTTATAGCCAGAGGTGAAGCTTTAATTTCGACAAAATACAGCTAACCCCTTCAAAAAATGGGTCCTTTTTTGTTTTTGAAATAGAACAGTACGCTGATCGAAACGAACAATAAGGTGAAGTAATAGAAGAACGAAGACAGTGAAGCTAAGAAGTCGAGGTTTTGTTCTATCTCTTGTGCGGTGTAGCTCTGAGACACCAATTTATAGTAGTAGGCATACAAAATACCGATCAAGCCATACCCAAGGTTAAACATCAGGCCTTTGAAACTGAGAACGGTCGCTCGGTTATGTGATTCCGTCTTTTTGTTCAGATGGTAGCTAATGAATATGTTCATCGTCATGATGATAAAGATCAGTACCAACGCGGGAATTACGCCATAAATCGACCAACCTAAACTGATCCAATAGTAGGTCGCCATGCTTGCTAACCCCATGAACACAATAAAGGTTTTGGGCTCGATGCTTTCTGCCAATCTTCGGCTTTGCCCTGCCAATATAATCTTAAGCAAGCTGATACCCGCGCCAATAAAACCAAAGTAGATAATTGGAATATCAATGGCCAGATAGTATTGGCTGTTCATGGTTAGGAACATTCGCGAGGTGTGTTCGAATAGGCTGTAGTAGAGCAAGATGAACAGCACGTAAGGCGTAGCAAATACCCATTTACCTGCATCGATCGTTAACTTGAGGCTTGCGATGGTGGTTGCTAATTTGGTTTGGTCGCTTGGCATCACCTTTTTCTCTTCGCGCATATTAATCGCGGCATAGATGGCGATCGTCGCAACAAATAAGGTGGCGAACACGGGAATACGCATCAGGTCTTTAGTGCTTTCTGGCTCCGCTAGTCCAAAGAAATGAAAGATGTTCGCCATAAAGTTCACATCGTACATCGCCGCACCAATTAGAGTGACAAAGATACCGACAGTTGAGGCGACACGAAGCTGGATTTGCAGCACTCGGGGCCACAACTCTTCATTGCCTTGTTCTTTTAAGGTGTCGTAAGCCAATGCCTCGTCGGCGCCGCTCGCCAGTGCCATCGCTAAGCCACTGAGAATCCGATTAATTAGAAAGACAATGAACACCAAGTTAGGGTTTCCGGTTGGCACTAAGGCGATCATCGCGATCTCAACAAACATCACAATCGAAGATAGCACCACCAGTTTCTTACGGCCTAAGGTATCGGCGAATGCGCCCGACGGTACTTCAGCAAGCACAATGGTGGCTGCCCAGACTACGTTTAGCATGGCAAACTGAGACAGGGTTAAGCCGTAATCTAAATAGAGTAGGGTGAAAATAGGGTAATAAAAACGCGCAAAGTAGCTACTTCGAAACATTAAGAAGTAGCGGACATTGGGAGTTTTAAGGATCTCTGTGAGCGTCATGATATTTTCAGTCATTTAGATAACACATCATTATGTATAACCCTTTTACTCTTTTAAATCATGGGATTGTTTCTAAATCCCTAGAATATCTGGTTTAGGGGATCTTTGAGAACATCGTTCATGGTGGGTTATAGGTTTGCAGGTCTTCGTGCGATCTGATGACGGTGGAAGCTATTTATCTGATCTATAAGTCTTTCTATTTACACATAGCATGGCTTGTCATGATTCTTGGGCTGGTAATCGATGGGACAACGCGTAATAAAAAAGGCAGCAATAATTGCCTGTCTCTTATACACAAATCCCTAAGCTATGCTTAGGGATTTTTTTTGAACTATTTTTAGGTTCTATGATCTGATCATCTAAGCAATGACAAGGATGATTATCATGACCTATATAGAGCCAACCCTTTGGGCACAAAAACAGTTCGGTCAAGCCCACCTTAATGACCCAAGACGTACTCAAAGACTCGTTGCTCTCGCAGCTTCACTGGCCGAGCAACCTGGCGTACCTGTCTCGAAACTCATTATCTCACCGGCTGAAATGGAAGGGGCTTATCGCTTCATCCGTAATGAGAAAATCAAAGCAGAAGATATCGCAGAGGCAGGGTTTTATGTCACTGCGCAAGAAGCGTTAAAGCAACAAACACTTCTTGCCTTAGAAGACACGACTTCTCTGAGTTACGCCCATCGCAGTATTCGAGATGAACTCGGACACTCCAATCAAGGCAATCGACATCGAGCGATGTTCGTACACTCTACCTTACTTTTTGCGCCCGACACTCAATCTGTGATTGGTTTAATTGAACAACAGCGCTGGACTCGTGATATAGAAAAGCGAGGTCAAAGACACCAGCATGCGACTCGACCATACAAAGAGAAAGAAAGTTATAAGTGGGAACAAGCCTCTCGCTATGTCGCTGAGCGACTTGGCGATAAAATGTCGGATGTCATTTCGGTGTGCGATAGAGAAGCCGACCTCTTTGAATACCTCACTTACAAGCGAGAGCAACAACAAAGATTCCTCGTTCGTTCCATGCAAAGCCGCTGTATTGAAGAGCATGATAATCGTCTTTATAGCTATGCATCTACTCTGTCATCAGCCGGGGAGAAAGTGCTCGAAATACCGCAAAAAGGCGGTCGCAAAGCTCGCAAGGCTCATTTAGATATTAAATATGCCCCCGTGACACTCAAGTCTCCTGCAAACAAGAAAGAGTTCGATAACATTCCGCTTTACTACGTGGGATGTATAGAACAAGGAGAGAATAACGATAAGCTAGCCTGGCACTTACTGACTTCGGAGCCGATAACGAGCAAAGAAGAGGCCCTCAAAATGGTCAGTTATTATGAGCGGCGCTGGCTAATAGAAGATTTTCATAAAGTCTGGAAAAGTGAAGGGACTGAAGTTGAGCAACTGAGAATGCAGAGTAAAGATAACTTAGAAAGGCTCAGCGTCATTTTAGCTTTTATCGCGACTCGCTTACTCCAGTTGAGGTTCATGAATGAGTCCGATGAGTTATCTAAGACCAGTTGTGAGCAGGTATTAAAAGGCAAAGCATGGAAGTTAATGTGGCTAAAGTTGGAGAAAAAGCAGCTGCCGAAGGAAGCGCCCAATATATCATGGGCTTACAATGGTATTGCTCGGTTAGGTGGCTGGAAGAATACCAAGCGAACGGGTCGCGCTTCCATAAAGACGTTATGGCAAGGATGGTTCAGGTTACAAACCATCCTTGAAGGGTATGAACTCGCTAAGTCTCTTGATTAACCAGACTTGTGATCAAGAGACAGGCAATAATTGCCGCCTTTTTTATTATTTGATTGGGTAATCATTAAACCCTAATTGCTTGGATATATTTCTGCCTGCGTTGTGCAGTAACTCCACATAGTAAGCTTTTTTCTCTTCATCAAATCGAATAGTAGGAAATGAAATTGAGACACCGGCAATTACGGTACCAAAGCGGTCGTAAACTGGAGCTGCGATACAACGTAAGCCTGGCTCTTGTTCTTCATTATCTTCGCCAAAGTGCTGTAGCTTAACCGCTTTAAGTTCATCGACAAGTTGGTCGACATTTTCAAGGGTATTTTTTGTACTTTTCACAAATTCGGCGTCTGCCAACTGAGTGCGAACGAATTCTTCGTCACGTTCTGCCAATAATACTTTACCAATCGCAGTCGTATGCAGAGGATTTCTTCGACCAACGCGTGAGTGCATGCGTAGGGCGAAGCTAGAATCGATTTTGTGTATGTAGATGATAGAGCCATGGTCCAACGCACCTAAGTGAATGGTTTCATTGGTCTCTTCTGAAATCACACGCATCTCTTTCTCGGCGATTGTGATCATATCAACCCACTCGAGTGACTTTGAGCCAAGCTCAAACATCTTTAATGTAAGTGAGTATCTGTCAGCTTCGCCTTGTTGAGATACATAGCCAAGCATTTTCATGGTTTGTAGAAAGCGGTAGGTAGTGGCCTTAGACATCATTAGACGTTGTGAAAGGTCTGATACGCCTATTTCCTTCTGTTCCCCCAGAGATTCAAGAATATTAAAAACTTTTAATACCGATGAAACGGCTTCTGGCTGGGTGGACTTCTCCATTTTTCTTCCTTTGAGCTATCTAATATCAAGACAAAATACCATTTTTCGTAATTTCTAAAAAGCCTTTTCAAAAAAATAAAAAAAGATAACGATCAACTTCAAACTTTTAGGATAAGTAGAAATTATTTTTGAAATGTCGTTTCAAAAATAATTGCCAGCAATGATCTTATGTTTTATTGTATGACTAAATCGAGTGGGCGACATTACAGAAATGCCACAACACTAAACGTAATTGAGGAAGCAAACATGATGTTAGAGTCATTCAATCTGGAAGGTAAAGTAGCGATAGTGACGGGTTGTGATACTGGCCTTGGTCAAGGTATGGCAATTGGTCTGGCTGAAGCTGGATGTAAAGTGGTGGGCGTTAATCGTGTTGAGCCAGTAGATACCATTGAAAAAATGAATAAATCGAGTCATACGTTTTTAGACGTACGTGCCGACCTTCTAAAGCAAGAAGAGATTCCTGGAATTATAGATAAAGCGCTGACTGAATTTGGTCGCATCGACATCCTTGTTAATAATGCCGGCATCATTCGTCGAGAAGATGCGATTGAGTTTTCTGAGCAAAACTGGGATGACGTAATGAACATCAATACTAAGACTGTTTTCTTTATGTCTCAGTCGGTTGCGAAGCAGTTTAAAGCGCAAGGTACTGGCGGCAAGATCATCAATATCGCATCAATGCTCTCTTTCCAAGGTGGTATTCGTGTTCCTTCGTATACAGCGTCTAAGAGTGCTGTAATGGGTATCACCCGCGCGATGGCGAACGAATGGGCGAGCGATAACATTAATGTCAATGCGATTGCACCTGGATATATGGCAACCAACAATACTCAAGCACTGCGTGAAGATGCTGATCGTAACCAAGCTATTCTTGAGCGCATTCCTGCTGATCGCTGGGGTACACCTAAAGATGTCGCTGGCCCATGTGTGTTCTTAGCATCATCTGCATCGGATTATATTAATGGTTATACCATTGCTGTCGATGGTGGATGGTTAGCACGCTAACGATTTTTGTAATATAAGATGGTTAACGAGATCGTTGCACAAGCTGTAGGGCTACTAAGTTTCCTTCTGGGCCTTTCGACCTTTTACCAGAAGGACGACAAAAAGCTCAAAGTGGTCATGTTGATGTTGAACGTTAACCATCTTATCCACTTTTTATTATTGGGTTCTATTACATCGGCAATCGGTGCTTTGATTTCAGCACTCAGGACTTGCACTGCTATGTACACAAAATCGCTGTGGGCTGCAGGGTTCTTTATTGCCCTCGCAGTTGGTAGCGGAATCGGTTTTGCTCAGCATTGGTATCAACTTCTGCCTTTAGCCGGAACGATTATTGGAACGTACTCAATATTTAGATTGAATGGTATTGCACTAAGAGTCGGCTTTTTATTGGGAGCTGCATGCTGGCTAACTAATAATCTGATTATTGGTTCAATTGGTGGCTCGCTGATGGAAATATCAGTGATAGGGATTAACCTCGTTACTATTTTTCGTCTATACCAAGATAACGCCAAGTGCAAAATTACGCCGCAACAACAGGAATAAAAACGACATGTTTGTGTATAACGAAGACGTGAAAATGGAAGATCTTGGCGCGGGAGTTTCCCGCAAGGTGCTTGCTCATAGCGAGAACGTGATGGCTGTAGAAGTTCATTTCGAAACAGGCGCAGTTGGTGCGTTGCATACCCATCCTCATGAGCAGCTCACATACGTTTTGTCGGGAGCCTTTGAGTTCACGATTGGCGATGTAACGAAAGTGGTGCGCGCAGGCGACACTATGTACAAAGAGCCGGGTATCGAACATGGCTGTGTTTGCCTAGAAGCCGGCGTATTAATTGATAACTTTACGCCAATGCGTAAAGACTTTGTTTAAGCTCTAAATTTTTTAGAGCGAACACTTGAGCACTAATTTTTAAATTTGCAGTAATGCTGCGGGAGAAAGTAAATGAAAATCGCATTAATGATGGAAAACAGTCAAGCAGGCAAAAATGCAATGGTATCAGCTGAACTAGAGTCAGTTGCTGGTGGTTTTGGTCACGATGTTTTCAACCTAGGAATGACAGATGAGAACGATCACCACTTAACGTATATTCATCTAGGTATTATGGCGAGCATTCTGATTAACTCAAAGGCTGTTGACTTTGTTGTGACAGGATGTGGCACTGGTCAAGGTGCTTTGATGTCGCTGAACTTACATCCAGGCGTGGTTTGTGGTTACTGTTTAGAACCTTCTGATGCGTTCTTGTTCAACCAAATCAACAACGGCAACGCTATCGCGCTCGCTTTTGCGAAAGGTTTTGGTTGGGCTGGTGAACTGAACGTTCGTTACATCTTTGAAAAAGCTTTCACAGGTGAGCGTGGTCAAGGTTACCCGTTAGATCGAGCAGAGCCACAACAACGCAATGCCGCGCTTCTTAATGAGGTGAAAGCAGCGGTAGTGAAGGATAACTTTATTGATTCACTGCGCGCTATCGATCAAGATCTAGTGAAGACTGCTGTGGGTAGCCCTCGTTTCCAACAGTGTTTCTTTGATAATTGCCAAAACCAAGCAATTGCTGATTATGTCCGTTCGCTTTTGGACTAATTGAAACGCTTGATTTCAGAGAGCCAGCCCAATGAGGCTGGCTTTTTTATATCAGGAGTTTGGATAACTAATAGCTGATGTTTAGTTAATACCAAAGCAATCGGCGCCTGAGTCATGGCTTGGTATACCTCCTAGACGCGTAATTTGGTCGCTATACCCCTAGGTTACTTGATCTATTTTCGCCCCTTCTCGCCACGATGTATCTAAATATCCATCAATGATCTTTTTAAATTAAAAAGCGCAGAACTCAATAATCCAAACTCGATCTCATTTGTATGACTTTTGCATTGTTTGGATCACAAAAATCACAGGAAACCCTTAAATAAAATATCGTTAATGTAATAATGAAACGGTATTTTAAAAATTAAATCACTTAAACGGAACAATAATGAAAAGGGGTTCGTAATGAATATCGACATGCTCGTTGTTGGTGTCTACTTTATCTTTATGATAGCGATTGGCGTCATCTTCAAACGTTTTGCAGGCAGTTCTACCAGTGATTACTTTCGTGGAGGAGGCAAGATGTTGTGGTGGATGGTTGGCTCTACCGCATTCATGACGCAGTTTAGTGCCTGGACATTTACTGGCGCTGCGGGTAAAGCTTTTACCGATGGGTTCCCAATCATGGTTATTTTCATGGCGAACGCATTTGGCTTTCTACTTTCGTGGTTGTTCTTTTCATACCGCTTTCGACAAATGCGTGTTGTTACACCTATTGAAGGTGTGCGTCGTCGCTTCGGTGCAACGAATGAACAAGTGTTTACGTGGGCAACAATGCCGACAAGCGTGGTCTACACCGGTATTTGGCTAAATGGTCTCGCACTTTTCGTTAGTGCTGTGTTTAAAGTTGATATCGAAACCACGATCGTTGTGACTGGTTTGATTGTTCTCTTTATTTCGGTGTTGGGCGGAGCGTGGGGTGTAGTAGCTTCAGACTTTGTACAAATGGTTGTGATAATGGCGGTGACCGTGGTTTGTGCGGTAGCTGCATTGGCAAAAATTGGTGGCCCAGCGAATCTTATCGAGCAATTCCCTGCCGACAGTGTCATGGGCTCTGATATGAACTATCCATTGCTGTTCGTATCTTGGTTTATCTTCATGTTCGTTAAGCAATTGCAAAACATCAACAACATGCAAGATTCTTATCGCTTCTTAACGGCAAAAGACTCTACTAACGCACGTAAAGCCGCCCTACTTGCGTTCGTATTAATGCTGATTGGGCCGGCGATTTGGTTCTTACCACCCTGGGTAACGGCAATTATCTATCCTGAAGCGGCAACTGTACATGCGGCTGAACTTGGTAGTAAAGCAGCGGATGCAGTTTACCTAGTGTTTGTCGAAAACGTCATGCCGGTTGGTATGGTGGGACTGCTTATGTCGGCTGTATTTGCGGCAACAATGTCTTCAATGGATTCAGGTCTAAACCGAAATTCAGGTGTGTTCGTGCGTAACTTTTACGCACCAATCATAGACAAAAACGCGGATGACAAGAAGTTGATGCGAGTGAGTCAATTCATGACTATGGTCTTCGGCATATTGATCATCATGGTGGCTCTGTTCATTAACTCTCTTCGTGGCTTGAGCCTTTTCGACGCAATGATGTACGTAAGTACGCTGTTACAGATGCCGATTCTAGTGCCGTTATTCTTCGGTATGTTTATTAAGAAAACGCCCGACTGGGCAGCCTGGGCGACATTGGCTGTGGGCATGTTGGTGTCTTACATCGTGAGTTTTGTGCTTACAGCAGATGTCGTTGCCAATCTATTAAACCTAGAAGTTCCGTTCACAGGACGTGAAGCGAGTGACCTAAAAGTTCTACTTGGGGTTATTGGTCACCTTGTGATCACGGGTGGTTTCTTCTGTCTAACAACTAAGTTCTACAAAGAGCCAGTGGGTGAACGAAACACAGAACTTAAAGAGTTTTGGAGTGATGTTGCGACTCCTGTTATCGAAGAGGAAGGACAAGATGAAATGGATCGCCAACAACGCGACATGCTAGGCAAACTCATTCTGGTTTTCGGTGCACTTGTAACGGCGATGGTACTAATCCCGAATCCGTTCTGGGGTCGCATGGCCTTTATCTTCTGTGGCGCAGTGATTGTTACTGTGGGTTCTCTGTTATTGAAAAGTGCGAGGAAAACGCCTCGTTTAGAAATGTCTACATCCAAGTAATCGGCAATAGCTAGCCATGTAAAAGTAACAAGGGTATAGGCCAGAGGGGACACTCTCTGGCTTATATGAACCACCTCGTAGAGGGGCTTTAGGAAACAATTTCATGAATGAATTTTTCCCTAAAGTTTATCAATACAGTTTTCTACAAGAGTTTGAATTATGTCTTCATACATACATAAAGATTTTCTATTGCAGGGGGACACTGCCAAGCGTTTATATCACGATTACGCGGCAGGGCTTCCCATTATTGATTATCACAACCACTTAGATGCCAAAGAGATTTATGACAACCATCAATACGACAATATTGCTCAGGCTTGGTTAAGTTGCGATCACTACTTGTGGCGTGCATTACGAAGTAACGGAGTCAATGAGTATTACATCACAGGTGATGCGAGTGATTATGAAAAGTTTCAAAAGTGGTGTGAGACCATGCCGTATCTTATCGGCAATCCGCTGTATCACTGGTGTCATTTGGAGCTTAAGAAATACTTCGGTCTCGATTTACTACTCAACTCAGAGAATTGCGCGGTTATTTGGCAACACTGTAATCAAAAACTCAGCCAAGAGTCTCACCGATTCCAAAGCCTGCTTAAAGAGAGTCGAGTCGATACCTTGTGCACTACGGATGATCCACTTAGCGATTTGAGTTATCACGATAAACTGAATCGTTCAGAATTTTCTGTACAAGTCTTGCCGACATTTCGTGCTGACAGTCTGATTGAAATAGAGAATCAAAGTAATTTTCAAAAGACACTCAATTCACTGGCGTTCATCACTGACATTAATGTCGTCGATTTTGCAAGCTACGCTCAAGCAATCACGTCTCGTGTGGACTATTTTGCCCAGCATAACTGTCGATTATCTGACTTAGGGTTAAAAGTTGTAGATTTTTCACACTATCACCCTGATGTACTTGATCAAGCTATAGCAAAGGTCAAACGTGGTGATGCGCTGAATAGTGAAGAAATCTCGCAGTTTAAGACGGCCGTTTTTGAAGTGCTTGGCAAGGCTTATCATAAGCATGGTTGGTCGATGCAAATTCATATTGGAGTGTTAATTAATGTGAATAAGCGGCGCTTTGATGATCTAGGTGGCGGTACGGGTTTCAGTGTTATCAGTGACAACCCAATTGCAGAAAACCTGAGTCATTTATTGAGTTTGTTAGATCAAGACCGCCAACTCCCTCAGACTATCGTATATAGCCTTAACCCGAAAGATAGCTCAGTGCTTGGGTCAATCATAGGCGCCTTTCAAGACAGTGATGCGCAGCCAGGTAAAGTCCAGCTTGGTTCTGCGTGGTGGTTTAACGATCATAAGGCGGGTATGGAAAAACAACTTCAAGATCTAGCAAATTTAGGGGCTCTAGGACGCTTTGTCGGAATGTTAACCGACTCTCGCAGCGTATTGTCACTCTCTCGTCATGACTATTTTCGTCGCATTTTATGTAACTTACTCGGTAAGTGGGTCGATGACGGGGAATTACCGAATGATGAGCCTTTGCTTAAACAGAGTGTCGAGAATATCTGTTATCAAAATGCCAAACAATACTTCAATTTTCATCCATCTAAAGATTTAGTATAGGTATCCATTATGCTGCAGTTTACCTCTCAGGAAATGGCGGTCATTCGTCAAAATGCCAGCCAAGAGATAATCGAACAAATTATTCAAGATAATCAGGTTGTGCTTACTTCAGATACTCTCGTTCCACCTGATGCCCGCGCAACATGGAATTTATATTATTTTTGCCCCACGCATGGGGTTCGCTTAAGTTGGGATAGAGACCGACCCACTGAACATGTATGCCCTGTTGATGGCGAGGTGCTTACTGGGGAACCTTATGACGGAGCATGGTGGCGTTGGCTTAATGGGCTCAATTCGAAAGCGTGTAATGACCTAGGCTTGCTTTGGCACATTACTCAAGACCGCAAATACTTCGAAAAAGTTCGTGAGATCTTATTAGGTTATGCTGAATACTACCCGAATTACGAAGAACATGGCGGTATTCCATACAATGGTCCAGGCAAAGCAAACGCGCAGACTCTTTGCGAAGCGAATTGCAATATTGATTTTGCCCGAGGCTATGATTTCGTTAAAGATCAGTTGAATACCGAAGAGCAATTGTTTATTGAACAGCGCTTGTTACGCGAAGGCGCTGAATTCCTGATGCAACATCGAGCTGATCAATTGCATAACCATGAAATGAAAATTTCTGCGACTATTGGTGTGATAGGCTTGATACTTGGTGACCGAAAATTCATCGACTTTGCGGTGAGCACGCCTTATGGCTTGAAGTATCAGTTAGAGTATGGTGTAAAGGGGGAGGGCTTATGGTTTGAAGGTTCTATCCATTATCATTACTACGCTTTACAAGCACTTCTGAATTTCGAAAAAATGGCATGTAAAACAGAGTACTCACTACAATCGGTACCAAACTTCCATACCATGTTGGCGTTCCCGCTCAAGCTACTCATCAATACGGGTGACTTTCCACGTCTGAACGACTGTATTGCGGGTCAAGAGAAGTTAACTCATAGCCACTTGTTCGAATTCGGGTATCGTGAGTTCAGAGACCCTTTATTTGCATCGGCGTTGCAGAGCATCTATCAAGATAAGCCACGCAACAATATCGACGCACTGTTGTACGGTGTTGATGCATTACCTGTGGCAGAGCTGCTCATGTGCCAGTCTATTCATGCAGAACAATCAGGCGTCACGATCATGCACGATCGAGAGCACGATAACATGCTATTAATTAAGCACTCTCCGTATGGTGGTGAGCATGATCACTATGATCGACTAGGGATGATCGTTACTCGAAATGGTAAAGAAATTTTGCCTGACTTGGGAACAACAGGGTACGGTGCTGAACTGCATTATGGGTATTATAAAAATACGGTGACGCACAACACCTTGGCGGTGAATCAGAAGAATCAACCGCCAGCCAACCCTCAGGTGAATACGTTTGTAAAAGAACAGTCCTACGAATGGTTAGACACACAAACAGATTGGTGTGGTGAGTTACCGACGGTCGATAGCCATACTATTGTTCAGTGGGATTTAGCCGCGTACAAAGACGTTGTGTTTCGTCGTCAAATTCTGTGGTTAGGGGATGTGGCGATTGAATTCAATACCGCGGAAAATCCTCACCAACAACAGTTGGATTTGGTCTGGCATATCAGAGGACAACACTGTGCTTTGGCAGAGGCACAAGGTTGCGACAATCCACTAGATGGGCCTTTAGCAAGAATGACGAGTTGCCATGAGATGCCTCTTAAAGCGTCCACTAATTTACGTTATTCGATTGATGGACAAACCGAATTTAATCAGCAGCTGATAACGGATAGTTCAGCGACTCTGTTGTTGGGGTATGCGCCAGACAACCCTGCAACCAGTGATTTAGCTTACACGATTTTGCGTAGCCAAGAAGCGGTTCTTAAAGTTGCCACGGTACATAATTTGACGCAAAACGATGAGGTTCGAGTTTCTGATATCGAGTGGTGCTCGGATGTTATCAGTCTAAGGTTGATAAGAAATGGAGTAGCGCAATCCATTTCAATTAACCAAGAAACGGGTGTTACTTTATTCGTCGCTGATTAACTTGTTAGCTACTTTCCATCGACTCTTCACCTTGGGTTAGGTTCCTAAGACGATTCCCTTAGTTTTTACTATTTAGCCAAAGTAAAAAAGAGGAACCCTGAGGCTCCTCTTTTGTTTTGATCTGTAAGCCTGATAGTTATTTGTGGCGTGAACAGATCATATGTGACTTGCTTTTGATGATCAGTTCACACGCTTGAAGTTAGGCAATAAGGTTTCTGGCTGCTGCGTTACAAACGCTTTACTTGGTGAGTAGGCACGGAAGTAAACAAACCAGTTTTCGTCTTCTCGGGTTTGCACCCAGTTAGCCTCATTCACACCTGCTGGTTTAGTTGGCGAGAAGTGGAAGGTGTAATTACCTTGTGCGTCTTTGACCGTTCCTTCGATGTTTGAACCTACATCGGCACGCTCAATGTCGTTGTCGATGATGGCGCGGTTCTCAACGTTATAAACAGTGATTGTCCAGAACAAATCGGCGAAATTAACATCGCCATCCAACGTCAAAGTATAGTGATTGCTGCCATTAAGCCCATTTGCATTGTCATCACGGTAGTTGTCTAGGTAGATCTGACCCCAACCGCCGTTTTCGAAACCGTGCATCGCAATATCGTTGGTCACCGCTTCATAAAACCAAGCCGCACGTCCATCGAGATCCATACCGTAGTCACGATCTTGGTTCGGAGTCGAAGCTGTTGCTATTTCCCACGAATTACCTTCATTACCGTAAGCTGCGTGTGGCAAGCGTTCCGTTTTGTTGAAGTCGATGTTCTTAACCATAGCTTCACCCATGACGACAGCTTGCTCTAAGATGTCACGCTGCTGAACTGATGGCGTAAACGCTTTACCTTTTTCAATACCTAATGGACGTAGCATGTCGTGCATCATACGATCGCGCTCTGCTACTGGCTCAGCTTGAATGGCTTCATTCAACGTATTCCAAAATGCCATGCCTCTTGGGTGCTTGGCGTCTTCACCACGCTCAGGGAAGTTTACGCCGTTATCACTCAGTGGCTTACCGTTGAGGTCTGTAATTTTGAGAGCCTCTAAGTCTTTCATACGTTGCTTATCTGACTCTGCCATTAAGCGAACACCGAAGAAAACATAGTTGGTGTCCGACTCAAAAACCTTAGCGCCTTTTGGCAGATTACTCGGTGTTTCTGCTCCTTTGGCTTTTACCACGTAGACGCCCGGTTCGGTCATCTGAGAAATACCGATTTGCCACATGGTGTGTACTGCGCCGCGCAATTCATCTGTGGGAATTTCTATAACAACGGGCTCTTTCTCGACGTTAAACCAAGTAATCGCGTAAGGTGTAGATGTGTTGTAAGTTAAGCCTCCTAGCTTAGATTCGTGAGACTCAACATAAGTAATTTGGCCGTCCTCAGCACCCATATCAGCATAGGCTTGTTTCCATGCGTAGTTTGAAACTAAAGGTACCGACCAAATGTAAGCTTGTGACGCACGTTGATAGTCCATCAGTTCAAACAACTTTGCTGAGCTTTCTTGTGTTGGAATACCATGAAGAAAGTCGGTTTCGAAAGTGAAGTCTCCCGCGCGTGTTTGAAGAGTTTCTGTTGGGTTATCGTTTCCTGCAATCGCTGTTGCTGAAAACAAGGCCGTTACGGAAATGAGCATCGCTGTCGATCGTAGTGGGCAAGTGAGAGTGCCGGCTATTGCTTTAGATAAAATGTTCATGTTGTGTCCTCAAAAATTCGAAGCTTATTTTTTAATTTGAAGCTTCTCGCTGAATTTAAAACCGTTCGTTAGAAATGCTCAGTTAAAACTGCTTTGTTAGAAATGCTTAGTTAAAACTGATAGTTAAATTCGATGCGGTGATCACCGTCTTCGATACTGGTGTTTTCAGTCCAGTTTGCAAAATAACGAACGTTGGCTCTTGGAGAGATCTGATAGCTCGCTGCAAATTCATGTGCGAATACTGAATCACTGCCCTCAAAGCCAAAATCTTTGAATGTTGAAGACCCCGACATTGTGCCTAAATACATTGGGTTATAGTTCAGCCAAATCTTGTCAGTTAGTTGCATCTTGGCGTACATACCTGCGACGTAGAAAGTACCGTGCATGTTGTAGCGGTCGCGAAGCTGATCGGCGTCGAGATTGCCTCCAGTGCCTTCAACCAATTCTTCACCTGCAGCAACACCGACACCCGCAAGCGGGTAGAAGTTAAACATGCCCATTTGTGGTAATGCTTGAATAAAGCTGTAAGACGCACTGCCTTGGTTGCTATCGAAATCCCAAGACATATCAACCTGAGTGCCTCGGCCGTTAGTTAGGTCTACACCAAAGTTTCTAAAGCGGATGGAATCAATACTGTCGTCTGCATCTCGACCGTTCCAACCAATAGCCTCACCAGCGATACCTTTGATTTCGAACACATTCATGCCCATGGTTGTATCACTACCAGTGTCGTAGGTTTGTCCAACTTTTAGGTTTAAGCCCTTGTCGGTGTAGCCGAAGCCGGCTTGTGTGTAGACCGCCAATGGGTCTGACATATCTTGAACTTCTGTCTCTTCAGCGATAGCACCGCTAGCCAACAAAAGAGGGGTTAGAGAAAGGATCGAACGTTGTAATAACATAGCTGCCTCATAGAGTTATTTCACTACATCCGTGTACTTCGTGAAGGTGGGATAACTATACAAAGTGGACTTTGTTAAGTTAATTCATATAAACTTAATCATTCGTTAAGCAATGCTTTATGGTGTCTCATGAAACTGAACAATGTCGATCTGAACTTATTGAAAGTGTTTGTGGTGGTGTATCAGGAGAAGAGCTTGAGAAAAGCGGCTGAGAAGTTGTTTGTCTCGACACCTGCAGTTAGCCAAAGCATCAAGAAACTCAAAGAATCCTTAGGTGAAGAATTGTTTGTGCTGTCCCATCAGCAGTTTTTACCCACGCCTTATTCGGACGACCTGTATCGTCGCGTTTTTCCGTTATTGGATGGATTGGTTACGGCGATAGAAGAAGGAAAACAGTTTAATCCCGTGGACCTCAGTGAAGATTTTAAAATTGATGCGAATCCTCATGTTCTGCCTTGGTTGACTCCCGCTCTGTTTCATCAGCTATCAGTAGAAAGTCCATCTTCAAGACTGATAAGTCATACTAGCTCCCAAAATTCCTTAGAAAGACTTAAGAGTGACGAGATTGATTTTGTCGTTCATTTCGAAGCTGAGAATTTGCCTGCCGAGATCATTGCCGTACCTCTCGTAAACTTAAAATTTGTATTGGCAGTAAGAGAAGGTCATCCTTTCAAGGCGTCCATCGCAACGATTGATGATTTGTTGGCGTTTCCTTTCGCTCATGTTGACCTCGCTTACTTCGACCAAAACAAGCACTCGCGATTGGAAGAGGAAGTCATAAGCCAAGGTAAATCGATTAACATGGCGCTTCGGACGACTTCTATCGTTGGGTTAATTGAAACGATCAAGCACTCTAATATTATCGCCCCTTGTATGCCTCCTGTGATTGAACAACATAAAGGTGTATTGCGCTCAATCGCGATTGAGGGATTGGAAGAGGGAACCGAGGAGATGGAGGTGTTCGCCTATCTTCATAAGAAAAACCAACATTCAGCTAAATACAAATGGCTGCTGGATTTGATTGAAACGGCGATGGCAGAGGCTAATCACCAGTAAGGGCGAGCTTTGTTTTCTACTTTTTAGAGGCCCTAGCCTCTGAATACCTCTTCGATACATGATTCCAACCAGCGCATTTTCGGTTGATTGCGATGTTTACGCCCGATAGTCATGCCTATGTCGCCATTTGGCATGTTGGGCATGTGAGGAAACTGCACAAAGGAAAATTCATTTGAAAGCGAATTGGCCAGTAGCTTTGAGCATGGGAATAATACGTCGCTCTGTTTCACTATAGACAATAAGCTGCCAAGAATGGAGGATTCCAACACCAAACTTGGACTTTGTAGGGCGTGGTGGTTATTACTCTTTGACAACCTATGGTGCGGACGGTTGGATTGATTCTGAGCATTTCTATGCGTCGGGCGAGTCCATGCGTGATAACGGTGATGGCACGGTGTCAGTGACATTTAACTGTGGCTCAGGTGAAGCTTATGATTTTGAAGGCTGGGCGGGAGTGTTGCACTTATATGAGCCAGTCGATGTGGATGAAACTTTGGAGTACATGGAAACGCTGCGTCAGATCGAGATTAAAGAGCTTTAGTATTTCTTCTAATTCCTGAAATATCCCCAAATAAAAATCCCCTCAAGAACCTTTCTTGAGGGGATTTTTTATCAGTCGTTGATTAACTTGTTAGCCATTAGCCATTAGCCATTAGTCATTAGCCATCTACTCTCCACCTTCGGCTTCTTTGGAAGCATTTGACGCCCAGCCTTTATCAAGCCAGTTATTGAGCACGTGTTGCAGTGCATTCAAAGAGGTTGGTTTCTCTAGGCGACCATCCATCAACTGGCTGATCATATCTAACTCGTTCTGTCCTGATTCGCCGGACAAAGCAATGATTGGCGTTTGAGGAGAGCGTGCCTTGATGATTTGGCTTGCGTCAAAACCATTCATTATCGGCATTTGTACGTCCATTAAGATCAAATCGATCTTGTGTGTTTTGAACAGCTCAACGGCGTTCTCACCGTTTTTGGCTTGTAAGCTATTTACACCAAGTCGACTCAGGTACATCTGAACAAGCGTGCGTTGTACTTCTTTATCATCGACGATAAGCACGGTTGGAGCCAAATGGTTTTCTGGGGTTACTGTACTTGTTGGTTCTGAATGTTGCGTTTCCGCTTGGTTATCTGGCTTAACCTTGGCGTTGGTTTTGTTTTCAGTTGCGGTTTGATTACTTTTCCAATCATTGAAGTAAGGCGTACGAAGCGCATCTGCTTTGGGTGCATTTGGCACCACAGGGAAGTAAAGGTGGAATTCTGTAAACTCACCAAGTTTAGAGTGGCATTCAACTTTGCCGCCAAATGAACGCATCACGCGTTGGCAATAACCTAATCCTAGTCCACTACCTCCACTTTTTTGATAAGAGAAGAAGTCATCAAAGATCTTGTGAGCTATGGTTTCGTCAATGCCCGGGCCTGTATCTCGGAAGATCAGAACGTTCTCGTATGATCCGGCTTTAGTGCTGATCTCTATTTGGCTTTCTGGATAAGAATCAAAGTAATAGATCGCATTCCGTATCAGGTTGAAAATGACAAAATTGAACAAGGTTTCATTGAGTTTTACTACAAAATCAGCATGTTGTGGTAAACGAATTCGCTCAATAATCTTCTCATTCTCGAAACCGTATTGGCTTACCGCCTGATCCACCGCTTTGTGAATAGAAGTCATGGTAACGGGACCGTGCTCCGGAGAACTGTCACTGACTTCGCGTAAGATGATATCAATCAGCTGACGCCCACGCTGAATAGCCGCTTGGCCATTCTCGATATCGAGTAATATCTGTTTAGCCGGTGCTTGGTTATCAATATGCTGCTTTAGCACTTCAAAATGTAATTGTACTTGAGCGAGAGGATTACGCATTTCATGAGCAATCGAGTTAGCTAGTGCTCGGCTTTGGCGAATACGACGATCGGCTTCGATGGTACTTTGCACACGAGTTAATAAGGTTTGCAGTGCTAGGATCTCTTCATTAGAGAACATCTGGTCGTTATTCTTGTGTGACGATATCAATAAGTGCGAAACAGACTGGCCTTTGCCGAATAGAGGCATAACCAAGGCGGTGTTATTCGAGCTCATTTTGTCATAAAGCGCCTTGATAGAGCTTTTCGTAGGCTCTGAGTAATCGAGTTCTTCAGAAAGTTCATCGAATAACAATACGGACTTATTGGTTGAAAGGTACTCTTCGTAAAAAGTCTCGTTGTAGTTGCTATTGACGAGGCGCAGTTTGTCTTCTGGTATCTGCAGCAGGTTACCTAAACGACGCATCGCATCATCAATCGAAAGTTTGAAATCGTCTTCCAAAGCAAGGATTTGTTGTACTGGCGTTTTCTTGTTTCTGTAAACCAAGAGGGAGGCGTAGTGGCTCACGCGTTTGTAGAGTACATGCCAAGTAATGCCTATCAGCGCACAGATAGGAATGGCTACTAGCCACTGATTGTCATCGGTCAGTGGGATGAAGATTGCACCGAAAGGTATCACTAGAATCGCGCAGACTAACAGCGCGTTGAGACTCATATAAGCGAGGTATTTCACACTGTAAAAGCGTGAAGTAAGCAGGGCATAACCAACGAACATCATCTCACTAATCGATAAAGCAGGTGGTAGCCAGGTCAGTGAGAAATCACGCATGAAGTAGGTCATGCCAAGGTGAATGGTCGCAGTTGAAAGCATGAAAACTAAGATGCCCGCAATCATGTAATTTGTCTTGGCGAGTATGAGTTTGCTGCTATTGGTTCGCATAGCGACAAGGTTGGTTAAGGTTAGGACAACAAAGCTCACCAGTCCGATAAAGAAGTATGGCGTATGAGGACCAAACTCAATAACGAATTGGCTTGGGCCGGTAATATCGACGTGTTCAACGGTTAATCCTGGACTTAAATTAATAAACAGGGAATAGACAGATGAGCTGACGAAAATGGCTTGTTGCCATAAGTGTACTTTGCCATTGCGTTGCTCGGCTGCGAGCTGACACGAGAAGTAGTAGGCGAAGGCAAACGCAAAGAAAGATGCAAGGTTGGCAAATTTTGCCGCAAACACAGCGGCCGAATCGCCAAGTTCCGGTAACAACTCAGTATGGAAATAAGCATTGCTACCAATCCAAGCAATGATGCAGACGGAATAAGCAATGTAAGGTACATGATGCGTGCCTGCGATTACTTCTCTTTTTTGTTTAAGGCGATAGCAATAGTAGAGCAACCACATTACGACGATTGCTGCCGTCATTAGGAGCGTTATTGCTTTGGCATAAGCGATCGCCTCTAGGCCGAAATCAAACATGTTCATCTCTTTTTACTGAACTGGATTTATCTACTGAGCTTACTTTTTCTATAGAACTGAGCTTTCTATTGTCCCGCACTGTGCGCTTGTAGCGACGAAAATCGGTGTTATTGAATACTTTGGTCATCACTTCGAAATTCCAGAACCCACGATAAATGGTTGTACCGTCGTCATTCAACTCGCAATATCCAGAATGGAAATACGCTTTGGGATCGGTAGCTTGATAAAATTGGAGCATGAAAGGTTGCTCGATAATAGTGAAGCCGACTTTGTACTCTATTTGATGTAAGGCATTCATCAATTCTTTCTGAGCAAGGTAGAGAAAATAGAGTTTTTGTTGAGTATTGCCACTTACTGTCAAGCGCAACACTTCACACACAGCGTTTTTGTCAGACAATTGTAACTGGAAGTGATTATCAAATTCTACGAGAGAATGACATTTCGGCAGTTTTGGTGGTGTGAAAAGTTGTAATCCTGCTAAATCATCGTAACCCTGCTTAGGTAAACAGTATTGCCATTGTTCATTGCTAAATGGTGGCGCGTAACTTAGCCATGTTTCATTCTTCGACCAATCTTGAATTAAGGCAGATGAGACCAGCGTAGTGTGTACTTCACCAGTTGGATGTTTGAGTAAGACAAAGTGTTTACCTGTTTGTGATAGGTGCAGTAAAGGTAACATTTCAAACCATTTCTCACCTTTGATGAAAACCTCAAGGTTGCATAAAGCAATGGCATCACAGATTGGCATGGCTTGAGGGTGGCTGGGTATTTGTACCACAAGTGAAGAAGCTTCTATCTGTTCAATAATTGCACCGTAATAAGCACTGTCTTTGATAGGTAGTTCTACATGAAGTGTCTCGTTCACATCGATGGGTGCCTTTGCTTTTATCCAGGCAATTTCACATTCACACCAAAAATCTAACCAATGCTTATAACAGTGGCCAACGATGGCTTCCAGCGAAGCCATTTCTATCGACAAAGTGTTTGGATATCGTTGTAGGAGATCGCGGTAGCTCATCAATTCAAATAATACAGATAAGCTTTTGTTTTGATGTTTAGGGAAGAGCGATTCTAATTGGCTTCTGCGATAGTCTGTAATGGTTTGGAAAAGCACAGTACGTTCTTGAGGCAGATAGGCGTTGAGCATGATCTCGATCAGCGTTCGCTGTTTCTTTTCGATAGGCAGACTGCTAGCCAACAGTGAGTCTAAAGACAACTTTAATTTCATGGAGTTAACTTAGCCTAGGTTTATATAATAGTTATTATTTGGTCTGCACGAGTCATGATTTACGAGCACTAATTTTAGTATTGATATGTGGTACGCCACTAACAGGGTAATAGTGACTTTACCTGTGCTCGCACTGTATAAAACATGTTGCACAATTGGGCGCAAGTTTACTACTTGTGCTCGTCCTTAACAATATAGCTTTATCATATCTGATTTAATTAACATGAAAATAGACTGTCTTACTATCAACAGTTTGTATGTGTTAGTTGTAGTTTTAATATGATCTAATCAGGTGAGCATAAGCTTTTAAATTTATAAAATTATGAAAAATATCTATTTTTTGAACCAATCTCATAAATCATAAGCAACTAGATTCACCTTGATAATCGCAAGGAATATAACGGCGAGCCAAAATATATAATTAACTAATGAGTGTAGTATGTCTCATACCCGTTTATTCCCGCGTCATCGTTTGGCGATCGCTTGCATCCTTGCCAGTGTTTCCAGCTTCTCTTTTGCCGAACATCAATGTGATGTCATTGATCTTCAACAGGCCGCTGATCTTGCTCTTTCTGTCTCTGCTGCAAATAATAGGTGCTATGGATCTTGGTTCTCTGCACCGGAAAATGCATTAAATAATATTTATAGTGAAGCGAGTCTTAGCCGCATTCAAATCGCGCTGAGCTTGGAAGTTGCCGGCTATCGAGGGGAAGAACAACAAGCCCGTAAAATCGAAAACCTTGGTGAGTTTGTTCGTGCCGCTTATTACGTTCGCTATAACGCGCAAGCTGAAGATTTCTCTAAAGCCTTGAGTCAACGTTTTGCTCAATCGACCAATGCTTTTCTTGCGAATACAAATGCATTAGACCAAGGTCGCGAACAAGTCGGGGCAATGAAGAGCCTGACGTTAATGGTCGATAACGTTAAGCAATTGCCACTAACAATGGATGCTCAACTTGCGGCATTACGTCACTTTAATCAAGAAACGGCGCAAGACTCACAATGGGTCGACGGGTTAAACAACCTGTTTCGAGCAATGGCAGGGCACGCAGCTAGAGATGACTTCTACGATTACATGGCGAGCCATACCCAGCACATCGATACGTTGGCGGTATTCGCTCGTGATAACACGTGGGCTTTAGATACTGATGCGAGCTTCCTTGTTTATAACGCCGTGCGTGAAACCGGTCGTTTGCTGGCAAGCCCAGATAAATCAACGAAAGACAAAGCGCTGCGTTTTATGCAGCAAGTGATGGTACAAAACCCACTTGGTAGTGAGCATGACAAGCTTTGGTTAGCGGCGGTTGAGATGATGGGGTATTACGCGCCAGACGGCTTGAATGGATTGGATTTAGAGCAAGCAAAGCGTGATTTATCAATGCGTGTACTTCCCAATCGTCATGAGTGCCAAGGACCTGCGATTATTCGTTCTCAAGATTTAACGCAAGCACAATCACAAGAAGCGTGTGATGTACTCGCGGGGAAAGAGGCGGACTTCCATCAAATAGCGAACACAGGTCAACAACCTGTCGCCGACGATAATAACGAGCGAGTTGAAGTCGCGGTGTTTGGCAGTAAAGGTAGCTACACTGATTACTCTGCATTCTTGTTTGGAAACACCACAGACAACGGTGGTCAGTACTTAGAAGGAAACCCATCAGAAGTGGGTAACGTCGCTCGCTTTGTAGCTTACCGTTACGCTAACGGCGATGACCTTTCAATTTTCAATTTAGAGCATGAGTACACTCACTATCTCGATGCGCGCTTTAACCAATACGGGTCGTTTAACGACAACTTGGCACATGGTTACGTTGTGTGGTGGCTAGAAGGTTTTGCTGAGTTCATGCATTACAAGCAAGGTTACGATGCCGCTGTTGGTTTGATTCGTAGCGGGAAGATGAGTTTGTCGGATGTGCTTGCGACCACTTACTCCCATGATTCTAACCGTATCTACCGATGGGGCTACTTGGCGGTGCGCTTTATGATAGAAGAACATCCTCAAGAGGTACAAAGCTTATTGGCACTGTCTCGTGCTGGCAAATTTTCAGAATGGGCACAACAAGTGAAAGTGCTTGGGCTGCAATACAATGGTGAGTTTGAGCGTTGGCTAGACACTGTTTCAAGTGAACCAACAAAGCCGACTGATCCCACAGAACCGACTGATCCTACAAATCCAACAGACCAAGCCATAGTGCTTGCAGCAAACCAAGGTGTGGTGTTGAGCGGCGAGGCGTACAGTGAGCAGTTGTTCTACGTCGATGTACCAGAGAACACCACGCATTTTGAGGTTTCGATTGAAGGTAGTGCTCTGGGTCAAAGTGATGCAGACCTTTATATGAGTTACAACAAAGAGGCGCATTATTATGATTTCGAGTTCAGCCAATACGGTAACGGCAGTAATGAAGTTGTGACGTTTGAGCCAGAAGCGTCGGGTTACATCCAAACAGGTCGTTACTACATGAGTATCGCAGGGCGCACCGATTTCAATGACGTGAAACTGTTGGCATCGTTAGAAACAGAAACGCTACCACCACCAGCCCAAGAACAAGATGATTTAACACCAATAATCTTCGAGTCAGGTCAGCCACAAATAATTACTGTTCATCAACGCCGCTATGCTGCGGTGTATGTTCCTGGAGGTGTGCAGGAGGTGCGAGTGTGGTTAACGGATAAAAAAGCGACTCAATCAGATACCGGTAATGTCGATCTGTTTGCTAGTCGCTCATATTGGCCAACCGCAGGGAAATACGAGTATACGTCGAACTACACAGGTAGTAATGAATATCTGCAAATTCCGGTGAGCGAGGTGGGTTATTTGCATTTCTTACTCAGCGCAGACTTAGAAGGGGATGATGTTGAGATGTTGGTGTACGTTCACTAAGTAGAGAGCACCAATAAGACGCATTAAGTCAATAGTATTAATAAAAGGGCATCAGCCCAACTAGAAATGACGAAAACGTCCCCCTACCTAAATGGTCTAAATATAAGCTCAATAGCAGAACAAAAAGTCGGGCATAAATGTCCGGCTTTGTTTTTTGACACTGCTCTGTGATTATGGGTTTGGTACACCGTAATTTCTGATGAAGTGATGACATTTGAGGTTTAATCTTGACAGCATATGAAACATTGTTGCGAGTAATTGCTTGTTACTAGAGGCTTGACCTATTAGAGAGGGTTTATGAAAAAAACATTACTGGTTACTTTGGTAGGCGTTGTGGTTTTGGCTGGGTGCAGTCAGAAGGGAGAAGCTATGAACCAATCACAAGAGAATACGAATCCAATCTGTAGCACTCAAAACCTTACCGGTGGTTGGTCGAAAAGTGATATCACGCCTCAGGCAGAGCAAGCTTTAGACGCAGTTCTTGGTCAAATGAACACTGCAGCTGAGCTCAAACAAATTCTGAGTGTTCGTACTCAGGTCGTTGCTGGCTTGAACTATGCTATTGAGTTTGAAATGGATAATGGTGAGGTATGGAATACTATCGTCTATCGTTCGTTACAAGGTGATATCGAGATGATGGAAGTCGCGCAACAAGGCCGTTTGTGCCAATAAACAAGTTTAACAAATTCGGCTGTTAAGTTGGGTTGCACAGCTCAACAAGTGGTTAAAAAAATGGCTCTCAACGGAGCCATTTTTAATGTCAGTAGGAGCGGTTTAAACGTTATTAACTATTAACTAGCTAGTAGTTAATAGTTAGCTGTTATTAGCTAGCTATATTAGTTAGCCAGTTCGGGTTCCGATAACTCTTTCACGCAAGCGCGACTTATGTCTTCATCAATGTATGCCATCCCAAGTTTGTTGAGGTAGTCCATACGATCGGCATTACGTAGTTCTATGTTTGGGCCTTCAATGTTGTTCTCTTGATAGATCTGAGCCAAGTGTTCCATGAACTGCTCTCCAGCACTCATCATTAGTAGGCTCATTGCACCAACGTCAGGCCTTACTTTTTGACGTTGTTTTTCTGGTAGGTTCACTGCTAAAACGACAGGGAGTTCTGTGCCTGCAAAACGAACCGTGCGTTCTCGAACCGTTTGCTGAGCCCAGTAATACGCGAGTTCTTTACTCTGAGTAAGAAAGATAGGTTGAACGGATTCTGTGTAGTCGTTTCCAATAGTCGCCATGGTTTTTAAGGCGGCTTCGGTGAGTGATTTATCGCCAGAGCGTTTTAGCCCTTGACCTTGGATTGAAGCAAGTAAGGCTGAAGATGTACCGTGATACCAAGTATCCCCCGTCGCGAAACCATTTTCTGATAGCAGTGTTTTTGCATCTTGTAAGTGTGTAGGAATTGAAGTCATAGGCACTCTCAATAAATAGGAAAGTCAACGAACGGGAATGTAATTAGCTTAAACAGAAGTTGTTCAGTTAACCGTGGTGTGGAACACAAATCTGAGGCTTTGAGATGAAGCTTATAATAAATACAATCTTCATTTCAAAACCTCCTCCCTCCGAAAACCTAACAGGGAATGGGGAAGGAGGAGATTTTATTGGGGAAAACGGTTAGCGATTAATCAAATTGATTTGATGTATTCGCTTCACCTGCTGCTTTCAATGCATTTTCACCAGCAAAGTATTCTTTGTGGTCATCGCCCATATCTGAACCAGACATATTTTGGTGCTTAACACATGCGATACCTTGGCGAATCTCTTTACGCTGAACATTTGCAACGTAGCCCAACATGCCTTGGTCACCGAAGTACTCTTTTGCAAGGTTGTCGGTAGACAGTGCAGCTGTGTGGTAAGTCGGCAGAGTAATCAAGTGGTGGAAGATACCCGCTTCGCGAGATGCGTCCGCTTGGAATGTACGAATCTTCTCGTCAGCGCTTGCAGACAGTTCCGTTTCGTCGTATTCCGCACTCATTAAGTTTGCACGGTCGTAAGCTGATACATCTTTACCTGCTGCTACCATTGCATCGTACGCTTGCTGACGGAAGTTTAACGTCCAGTTGAATGATGGTGAGTTGTTGTATACCAGTTTAGCGTTAGGATGCACTTCACGTACGCCATCCATCATCTCTTTGATTTGACCAATGTGTGGTTTCTCTGTCTCAATCCAAAGTAGGTCAGCACCCGCGTTGATTGCTTCAATACAGTCAAATACACAACGGTCTTCACCTGTACCTTCACGGAATTGGTATAAGCCTGAAGGCAGACGCTTAGGACGAACCAGCTTGCCGTCGCGGTTGAAGCAAACATCACCTTCAGCCATATCAGCAACATCAATCTCTTCAACATCTAGATATGAGTTGTAGATGTCACCTTGGTCGCCCGGCTCTTTCACTACTGCGATTTCTTTTGTTAGACCAGCACCTTGTGAATCGGTACGAGCAACAATGATGCCGTTGTCGATACCCAGCTCAAGGAATGCGTAACGAAGTGCGCGAAGTTTCGCGTGGAAGTCAGCGTGTGGAACCGTTACTTTTCCGTCTTGGTGTCCACACTGTTTCTCATCAGCTACTTGGTTTTCGATTTGTAGACAACACGCACCGGCTTCAATCATCTGCTTAGCCATTAGGTAAGTTGCTTCTGCGTTACCGAAACCAGCATCGATATCGGCAATGATTGGTACTACGTGTGTCACGTGGTTGTCGATTTTGTCTTGGATAAGATCCTGTTGATTAACATCGCCGGCTTCACGTGCTGCGTCTAGTTGACGGAATAACCCGCCCAACTCACGTGCATCAGCTTGGCGTAGGAAGGTATATAGCTCTTCTACTAGACCTGCAACCGACGTTTTCTCATGCATTGATTGGTCAGGAAGTGGACCGAAGTCAGAGCGAAGTGCTGCTACCATCCAACCTGAAAGGTATAGGTAACGACGGTCTGTCTTGCCATCAAAGTGCTTCTTAATAGAGATCAGCTTCTGTTGGCCGATGAAACCATGCCAGCAACCCAAAGACTGAGTGTATTGAGAGCTGTCTTCGTCGTAAGCCGCCATATCCGCACGCATGATATCTGCCGTGTATTGCGCGATATCCAGACCTGTTTTGAATTTGTTTTGAGCTCGCATACGAGCAGCAGATTCAGGGTTAATTGCATCCCATGGTGCACCTGCAGCGCTTTTTGCAACTTCTATCATTTCGATATCTTGTGTAATTTGCGACATAACTATTCCTTAGTTTCACGTGGGGTATGGTAGCCAAATTGGCTTGGATTAAAACTTTGCTATGGACAAAGAATAACCATGCATGTGATAATTTTGTTAATTTATAGTTATTATATTCGGTATTTTTCTTATGAATATTGCTCGTATAGACCTTAATTTACTTGTGTATTTAGACATGTTGTTACGTGAAAGAAACGTAACTCGTGCGGCAAATCAGCTAGGAATTACTCAACCAGCCATGAGTAATGGACTGCGCCGACTGAGGGATTTATTTGAAGACCCACTGCTGGTGAGAACAAGTGAAGGAATGGTTCCTACCGAGCGAGCGCACAAATTACAGCCGCTGATTCGCAACATACTGGCCAATGTAGAGAAGACGCTACAACCGACCACTGAGTTTAGTGCGGAAGACAGTGAACGTGTGTTTCGTATTATGGCGAGTGATTATGCTGAATCGACCATCATTCAACCATTGCTAAAAAAGTTGAGTGAGATCGCGCCGAAAATACGACTGGATATCATGACGCCAAGTGACGTGAGTTATCAGGATGTAGAGCAAGGAACTGTTGATATTATTATCAATCGTTTTGACGATATTCCACAGTCGTTTCACCAGATGAGCCTTTGGCACGACGGGTTTTCTTGCTTATTTAGCTGTGACAATCCAATAGCCGACAACTTTGATATTTTGTCTTATTTAAAGGCACAACATATTTGGGTGAGTAAAACCGGAATGGGAACCGGAGTCGGGATCAATCCGAGTGAAGCACAAAAGCTGGGTTGGATAGATGAAGCACTAATGCGTATTGGTAAAACACGAAATATTACGGTGTTTACTCGACACTACTTGTCGGCGATTTTGTTCGCTCAACAGAAAAATTTGATTCTTACCATTCCAACCAAAGCTGCACAATTGCAGCGCAATAATCCTAGGTTGTTGATCAAACCTGCGCCATTTGCGATTGAGCCCTTTGAGGTAAAAATGGCGTGGAGTCCATTATTGCAAACCAATCCCGACCACCAATGGATGCGCCGCTTAATTAAAAGTGTTGCCAACGAGATAGAGAGTGGAGTGACGGGATAACACAGCTTGTAGGGTATTTTTTTTATGAATATCCGGTATAAGTGGCATAAATTAGCTAAATTCATGTCCGTTAAGTAAGTTTAAGTTAGTAACATAAATGTGAGCTAGTAAAGTAAACTTAAGCCAGTTACGTAAATCTATTGAGTAGTCATCAGTTAATTTGAGAGAGATTTTATGAGCAGTCGTATTCAACAGGGAAGCTTGAACATTGATAGCACCCTCTACCAATTAATTAATGAGCAGATCATTCCTGGAACGGGCATTATCGCCGAGGACTTTTGGCAATCTTTTGCAGCCATCCTTGCTGACTTGGCTCCAAAAAACCGCGCGTTGCTTATTAAGCGTGAAGACCTTCAACACCAAATTGATGTTTGGCACCAAGAGCGTGCTGGACAAACGCTAGATGCGGCAGAGTACAAACAGTTCTTACAACAGATTGGCTACCTAGTCCCTGAAGGCGATGATTTTCAAGTGACAACAGCGAATGTCGAACCAGAAATCGCCACCCAGGCAGGGCCACAGCTTGTAGTGCCAATTATGAACGCACGTTTTGCACTTAACGCAGCCAACGCGCGTTGGGGCAGCTTATATGATGCGCTCTACGGCACCGATGTGATCAGCGAAAGTGACGGCGCGGAAAAAGGTGGAAGCTTTAACCCTGTGCGTGGCGCTAAAGTCGTGACTTATGCTCGTGAGTTCCTTGATGATGCTGCGCCACTAAATGGCGTTTCTCATAAAGACGTAACCAAATACAGCATCAGTAACGCTAGTATCGGTAATAAGTTGATAGCGACACTGGATAACGGTGAGGAAGTCACTCTAATTGATAGCGACCAGTTCATTGGCTATCAAGGTGACGCAAGTTCCCCTTCGTGCATTCTGCTTAAACACAATAATCTGCATATCGAAATTCAAATTGACCCGAGCGCACCGATTGGTAGCGTTGATGTTGCTGGTATTAAAGATGTATTAGTCGAAGCTGCCTTGACGACCATTATGGATTGTGAAGACTCGGTTGCTGCGGTTGATGGTGAAGATAAAGCGCTTGCCTATAGCAACTGGTTAGGTTTGATGAAAGGTGACCTGAAAGAGTCGCTAGAGAAAAACGGCAAAACCATCGTTCGTAGTTTGAATCCAGATCGCCAATACACCAGTGTCACTGGCGGTGAGATCTCGCTCAAAGGCCGCAGCATGTTATTTATACGTAACGTGGGTCACCTAATGACCAACCCTGCGATCATTGACGCCGAAGGTAATGAAGTACCTGAAGGCATTATGGATGGTATGATCACCTCGCTAATCGCGATACATGATTTAAAAGGCAATAGCGCTTACCAAAACTCGACCGCAAACAGTATCAACATTGTAAAACCTAAGATGCATGGCCCTGAAGAAGTGGCGTTTACCAATGAGTTGTTTGGTCGCATTGAAGATGCTTTAGGTTTAGACCGCTACACCATCAAAGTTGGCATTATGGATGAAGAGCGTCGTACTTCGGTCAACCTGAAAGAATGTATTCGTGCGGCTAAAGATCGTGTTGTGTTCATTAATACCGGTTTCTTAGACCGAACGGGTGATGAGATTCACACGAGTATGGAAGCTGGGCCATTTGCGCCTAAAACACAGCTGAAAACCATGACTTGGATTGGCGCATACGAAGATCAAAACGTTGATCTTGGCCTAGCTTGTGGCCTGCAAGGTAAAGCTCAAATCGGTAAAGGTATGTGGCCAGAGCCAGATAATATGGCGAAGATGATGGACGCGAAAATCGGACACCCACAAGCTGGCGCGAATACGGCTTGGGTACCTTCTCCAACTGCTGCGACTTTGCATGCTCTGCACTATCACAAAGTGAGTGTACCAAGCCGCCAGAAAGAGCTTCGTGAGCGAGTGAGAGCCAATGTAGACGATATCCTTACTATTCCGCTATTAGGTAATCAAAAGCTAACAGCTCAAGATATCCAAAACGAATTGGATAACAACACGCAAGGTATTCTAGGTTACGTGGTTCGTTGGATTGACCAAGGCGTAGGGTGCTCTAAAGTACCTGATATTAACGATGTAGGTTTGATGGAAGATCGCGCAACATTGCGTATTTCAAGCCAACACATCGCTAACTGGTTACGTCACGGTATTTGCGATGAAGCCCAAGTAATGAAAACTATGAAGCGTATGGCAGCAGTGGTTGATGAGCAAAACGCTGGCGACCCTAGCTACCGTAATATGGCTCCTAACTTTGAAAACAGCATTGCATTTTCAGCAGCTTGTCAGTTGGTATTCGAAGGTTGCGCCCAACCAAGTGGTTACACAGAGCCAGTGCTACATGCGATGCGATTGAAGTTAAAAGCACTTGCATAAAACAAGGTTGCTAAATAGGCCACAGAACAAAATAGCAAAGTAACGTAACTGTGTTACGGAGTAGCTAAATAACAACGTCACTAAATAATAAAACCACTAAGAAAAGAAACACCCATTTAAACCGAGCCCAAGGTGCCGCGCTTTATAGCGCGGCTTTTTTTGAGGGGTTATAGAAAGAGAATAGCTGAGTCAGTGAGGAAACTTAGTGACTACCAACCCTATTTTCAACCAAAGCAAAGATACTTAATATCCATATACTCATCGATGCCTTCCTTTGCGCCTTCACGGCCAATACCTGATTGTTTAACCCCACCGAAAGGCGCGACTTCGGTTGAGATTAGGCCATCATTTATGCCAACCATACCGTACTCAAGTGCTTCCGCGATGTTCCATACTCGATGAATGTTCTGACTGTAGAAGTACGACGCCAAACCGTAAATAGTGTCGTTGGCCATCTCAATAAGCTCTTCGTCTGTCTCGAATTGCATCACGGGTGCGACTGGGCCAAAAATCTCTTGTTGAACGATGTCCATGCTGTGTTTTACATCTTTAAGAACAACGGGTTGAAGGAAGAGTCCATCAAGTTGTTGAAGTGGCGTCACAGGTTTAGCACCTTGTTCAATAGCTCGGTTTATCAATCCTTGGATGTTTTGCTTAGCACCTTCATTGATAACAGGGCCAACCGTTACGCCTTCGTCCAAACCGTTTCCAATTTTAAGCAGCTGTACTGCTTGGTCGAATTTAGCCACAAACTCATCGTGTACTTTACTGTGTACGTAGAAACGGTTTGCACAAACACAGGTTTGGCCTGCATTACGGAATTTTGAAGCCATTGCGCCTTGAACTGCAGCGTCGATATCCGCATCGTCAAACACGATAAACGGTGCATTGCCACCCAGTTCCATTGAGGTGCGCTTAATGCCTTTTGCCGCTTGAGCCATCAAGATACTGCCGACTCGAGTCGATCCAGTAAAAGAGATCTTTTTGATCAGTGGGTGTGATGTGAAAAGCTCACCAATCTGTTCGGGGCTGTCGCCAAGTACGACTTGGAGTAGATCTTTCGGAATGCCTGCTTGGTAAGCCAGTTCAACCACAGCAAATGCAGAAAGCGGCGTTTCATCTGAGGGCTTCACAATAAAACTACAGCCAGCAGCAAGGGCAGGAGCGGCCTTACGAGTGATCATCGCAATTGGAAAGTTCCATGGCGTAATGGCACATGCGACTCCGATAGGTTGCTTGATGGTCACCAAGCGTTTGCCTGTGGCGGTGCTAGGAATGGAATCACCATAAGTTCGCTTCGCTTCTTCGGCAAACCATTCAATAAAGCTCGCGCCATACACCACTTCGCCCGTTGCTTCTGCTAAAGGCTTACCTTGTTCAATGGTCATTAGGCGAGCAAGATCTTCTTTGTTTTCAAGGATCAGTTGATGCCAACCACTTAGCAATGCAGCACGGGATTTAGCGGGAATTTTTGCCCACTCTTTCTGCGCAACATGAGCGCGTTCGATAGCGCTCTCTAACTCCGCCTCGGATGAGATTGGCGCATGCCCAATAAGCTCACCCGTTGCTGGGTTTGTGACTGCAACTGCGTTGTTCGCTTCTGTCACCATAAAAGAGAGTAAGTGCTGGTTCTTAATGTTTAGCATCGTGATTCCTTTGTTGTGATTACTTTAGACGTGTTGCTTATGTGCGGGGTGGCGTGTGTTGAAATGACTTCGACCAAATGTTCATTGGTCGAAGTTCATTAATGTTGATTCGCTAATCTTGGTCATTCTCTGAGATAGCTTCTCACTAGCCCCAGTTATCAGACTCTATCTTCGCGAGCGCTTTGGCTGCTTTTTGAAGAGCTGGCAGAAACTTGATCGCTTCGTCTGGTTTTACTCGAATCACTGGTGCTTGTATTGCTAAGCCAAGATTGGATTGGCCAGTAGAAGACGGTATCAATACAGCGATACAGACTAAACCGGGTAAGAACTCTTCATCATCAATAGCAAAACCTTGGATCTTCGCTTCTTCGATGTCTTTCTCTAGCGTCGAGTAGTCGGTGATGGTTTTTACTGTGTATTGAGTGAGAGGCACACTTTCGATCAGTCTTCTGCGTTGTGATTTCGACATGTGCGCCAAAAACAATTTGCCTGTGGCTGAGCAATGTACGGGCACGCGAGAGCCTGGCTGTAGATGGAAGCGCAGCGGGGCTTCGGTTTCTGCTCGATCAAGATAGATGATCTCACCGCTCGACAGTGCCGTTAGGTTGCAGCTTTCGCCGACTTCTGCTCGAAGGTTTTCAAGAATAGTGCGTCGTGCGCTGTGCATGGTGCTATTGAACAGCAGGTTTTCAGCAAGCTTTCTGAGTCGAATGCCAGAGCTGTAATGCTTTTCGTCACCATCTCTTTGAATAATGCCTGCGGCTTCCAATTGTTGCAGCATACGGTGCAGAGTTGGTTTCGGTAGTCCGGTTTCTTCGACGAGCCCTTGAAGAGAAATAAACTCATCTTTTTGCGCTATCACCTCTAATAGTGCAAAAAGTCGGAGAGTGGGCGTATCTCCTTGAACTTGTGGTGTTTCTGTTTGCATACAGTGATTCATCCTTGCGATATGTCTATGTATAAGAGTGTACATACCAAATTAAAAATCTTCAATTATCTGAATAAAATTTGACCTTTTTTATTATTTCAATAATATAAATATAAATTATGGAACAATTAATCTCAATAAATGGAATTTAAGATGAAGGCGATTGAACGGATTATTGATAAGGCTCACTTAGATCGTAAGCGAGTGGTTTTGAGTGAAGCAGAAGACCCTCGTGTACTCAAAGCGGCGCGATTGGCGATAGATAAACAGCTTGCTTACATCACGCTAGTCGGCGATGAAAAGGCGATTATCGAAGCGGCACAGTTGAACCACATTAATCTCGCCGGCATTCATATTGTGTCACCACAAACATCAGCACTCAAAGCTGTGTTGGCTGAACGGCTCTATGAGCTAAGAAAAGCCAAAGGCATGACTTATGAAGATGCATTGGAGAAGGTCAAAGACCCACTGATTTTTGCCAATTTGATGGTGAGGGAAGGACTGGTCGACGGTACGGTTAATGGTGCGGTTTATACCACGTCTGATGTAGTACGAGCGGCGCTGCAGATTATTGGGCCTGCGCCAGACAGTGAATTGGTATCCAGCTTCTTTCTGATGATGTTGTGTGAGCCTTTCCATAATCTTAAAGGCGGCATGATTTTCAGTGATTGTGGTTTGGTGATTAACCCCAATGAAACGGAGTTGGCCTCTATTGCAGTGGCGGCATCAAACAGTGCTCAAACGCTGCTGATGGAAGAACCTAAAGTGGCAATGTTGTCGTTTTCGACCAATGGCAGTGCGAAACACGAATCGGTCGATAAGGTTCGCAATGCTGCTCAGTTAGTGAAGCAACGCTGTCCCGGAATAGCTGTCGATCAGGATGTTCAACTCGATGCCGCGATTGTGACTGAAATTGCCGCAAAAAAGCTGCCCGATTCAGAAGTAAAAGGCCAATCTAACGTATTGATATTCCCTAATTTAGAAGCGGGGAACATAGGCTATAAGCTCGCAGAAAGGTTAGGTGGCGCGGTCGCGATTGGCCCGTTACTACAAGGATTGAATCAGCCTGCCAATGACTTATCCAGAGGGTGTAGCGCGGAAGATATCTTTAACGTAATTGCGGTGACTGCCGTACAAGCGCAGCAAGAGAAAGTGTCTAGCTCTAAGGCTGATACTGAAGCTGATGTTGAAGAAAAAGAAGAGTCGGCATTTGAGTTCCGGTATTAACATCTCACTCTAGTATCTAGTACTCACATTCAAATCAAACCCAAAACAACCTAATTAGGATAGCTAATGGAGTTACCTGTTTTACTCGCCATTCTTGCCACTATTGCGGTGGGTACCTACTTCCAAACTGTGACGGGTTTTGGCCTCGGTATCATCGTGATTGGTTTGACGGTCAGCCTTAATCTGGTTTCTTTACCCGTTATAGCCGCAGTGGTGAGTATTGTGACCTTGTTCAATTGCTTGGTTGCTTTGATGGGTAAACCATTACTTGGGGAGCTCAAGATTCTGGTGGTGTTAGTGATCGGTATTATTCCCGGCGTATCGATGGGGGTGTTCTTGCTGGACGAGTTGAGCGATTCGGCAACGCATATTCTCCGAGGACTATTGGGTGCGATGGTGCTATTCGCAGGTGTGAGTTTTATGTTCAAACCTAAAACCAGAAAGGATCGTTCGGCAACCGTATCTTTCCTTGTCTCAGGCTTTAGCTCTGGGTTAGCGGGTGGGTTGTTTGGGATGGCAGGTCCACCGATTGTTTATCATCTCTATCGACAACCTTTTACGCTCGATCTGGTGCGAAGCACACTGCTGATGGTGTTCGCTTGTACGTCGATGTCCCGTACTGTCAATGTCTACGCTGCTGGTGACATGGAAGCGAGCATACTGTGGCTATCCGCAATCGCTGTCCCCTTGGTGGCACTTGTTACTATGTTTGCTCGGCGCTTCCCACCGCCGCTGTCCAATGATCAACTCAGAAAGCTGGTGTTTATTGTGCTGATGTTGATTGGTGGATATTTGATGGCGGCCTCTGCATGGTCGTTGCTTGCTGTCTCTTAGCTACTTTTTATATATCAGTTGCTTGCTACCTATTAAGAACATTCCGATAAAAGGCTAGCGGTCTGCTAGCCGATACTTCACTGCTCACGACTTATATCTCCTAACGCTTTAGCATCTCGAAGATGTTCCTAGATAACCCAAACAAACAGCTCTCCTGCACATCTAAAGTGATGTTACTGCGGTAATACGGACTTAAATCGACACCCATCCCCACACCGTGAATTTCGATACCGTTTTTGGTCGACTCACGTTCAATGACTTGTTTGAGATGGTTATCTAAATAGAACTGATCGTTGGCGGTGCTGGTGGCGGTATCCATCGGACAGCCGTCTGAGAACACGATTAAAACCTTTCTTTGTGCATTGTGCTGTTGCAACCGCTGACTAGCGAATTGCACCGCTTCGCTATCAATCCCTTCTTTAAAGATGTCTGCTTTACGAAGGCTGGCAATGCCAAGGCGAGAGCGTCTCCAATGGGTATCAAAATCCTTAAATACGATATGTCGAACTTCGTTCAAGCGGCCTGGGTGTTTCGGTTGACCTTGCTTGAGCCACTGTCGATAAACCTTGCCACCGTTCCAGTTATTGGTGGTGAAGCCAATAATCTCAAAAGGAATGCTGGCCAGCCCAACGGATTTGAGAATTGTATCCATCAGTAGGCTTAGCTTGTGACTGTGCTTTTGCATTGAGCCTGAGCAGTCCATCAAAAACGTGATGGCACATTGATGAGATGCGCCAATGTCTGGTTGATAAAAGACAGTGCGATCTAATGGCGATGTGATGAGCTTGGTGATGGTAGTGGCGTTAACAATGCCTTCTTCTAAATGACCCTGACGTCGGTTCGTTTGAGGAGTGGCAACAAAGCGAGTGAGCATCGCGGCTAAACGGCGAGTGTTGACTTGTCTCGCCATGATGTCATCGGTGAGCTTTTGTCTCAGTTCGAGTAATAGGGCGCGCCTGACGAGTTTGTCTGCCGCGATGACTTGATCCAATTCTGAATTAAAGACCTGATAATTGGCGCCCGACAGCTCGAATACCTTGCTACTGCCTGTGATGTCGGTATCGACGTCTTCATCTTGAATGTCACCATCCACAATTAAGGCAAGTTGTGCAAGGATCTTAATGTCTTCTTCAACTGTTGGCGTGGGCGAGTTATCGCTCTCTTGTTCTTGGGTTATTAGCTCTTGTGCAAGGGCTGCAAGCTCATTGGCGCAGTGAGCAAACTGTTGTTGGTCGGTTCTATGTTGCTTTAAGCGCTTCAGGCTGTGCCCAAAAGTAGGCACGATGCCGGCGCGAGTCGATTCAATGGTTTCAGCAATCGGCTCCGAAACTGGAACACCGGTTAAGCGGGTGTGGATGACTTGCATCAGTGTAAACAGCAACATGCCGATTCGTGATTCGGTGAAGCCATTCTGATGATATTGGTCGCTCCAATACGCAAAATTGAACTGAATACTGGTGGTTACACCTCTTAAATAAGATGGAACTTGCGATTCAATTCGTACTTGTTCGCAGAAATCATATAACAGACGTTCGACTTCGTTTTTCGGTCGTAATGAATAGTGAAGATCAGCATCTGAAAGTAAGAGTCGTAATGCTGATGAATCGATCTTGCCTTGCATCGAAAGTTTGCTGTTTTTCAACTCATGGCGAGACACAAAGGTGAGATCGTTAGTATGTGCAGACTGATAATAACAGGGGCTATTGCCTTTATAGAGACGTTCTCCCCGATAATTCAGACTCAACTCACCGCTGATCGCTCTGGCGACAGACACGCCAAGATCGAGGATCTTTTTCTGCTGGGAAGAAACATTGGCCATGGTTTACGACTCCGAGTGGGAATAGTTTTGAGTAGGCGTTTCTAAATCTTCACCAAAGCAACGGAAATAGTATTCGCTAACCAGTTCTTTTTCTTCGTCTTCGCAGCGATTTAAGAATGAAAGCCTAAATGCCGTCGCAACATCGTCGAATATTTGGATATTTTCAGCCCAAGTGAGCACCGTTCGCGGAGACATCACCGTTGAAAGGTCGCCAGCCCGAAACCCGTTACGCGTTAATCCTGCGGTGGCGATCATTTTCTCAACCAGTTGGCGGCCACTTTCATCATTCAGATTTGGAAGCTTGGATAACACGATCTTGGTTTCATGTTGTGGGTCTAAATAGTTGAGCGTAGCGATGATGTTCCATCTATCTAATTGACTGTGGTTAAGCACTTGAGTGCCCGAATACAAACCGGAGAAGTTACCTAAGCCAAGCGTGTTGCAGGTAGCAAACAAGCGAAAAGAAGGGTGAGGCGTGATCACTCGATTTTGTTCTAAAGAGGTGTATTTCCCGTCCTGCTCTAATAGTTGTTGAATCACAAACATCACGTCAGGACGACCAGCGTCGTACTCATCTAACACCAGTGCGATGGGTTGTTGAATGCTCTGAGGAAGAATGCCTTCTTTAAACTCAGTCACCTGCATTCCGTCTTTAATGGCGATGCTGTCTTTACCTATGAAATCCAAGCGACTTAGGTGTCCGTCTAGGTTGATCCTCAAGCATGGCCAGTTCAATCTCGCGGCAATTTGCTCAATGTGAGACGACTTGCCCGTCCCATGTGTGCCTTGAATCAGTGTGCGACGATTGGAGGTGAACCCCGCCAATATAGCCAGCGTCACTTCAGGGTCAAAACAGTAATTAGGGTCGACTTTCGGCACATATTCGCCCGCATGTTCAAATGCCATCACGGTTAGATTGCTGTCGATCCCAAAGCGTTCTCTCACACTTACTGGTTGCGTTGGTATCAATTCCGCCTCTTTCATTATATTCCCCTCTATATAGCTCATCACTTGTCGCTGCTATCGCGATATGACATCGATTATTAACAGCTCCTCTTAAGTTAATGGCACTTTTTGTACGAAAAACTACCAATAATGTGATCCAGTTTTATTAATTAGAATGAATTGTTCCAATTTAATATAAAAAGTTGACGTGCAAAAATTCTACTACTAAGGTGAAAATGAATTCGAAAAAGAGACAATTCATTCCGAAAAATGAAATTTTGGTTAACTCAAGGAGAATGGAAGAATGAGCGAGCAAGAAAAACGTACGGTTGTTTCCGGCACAGTAACAATGACACCATCAGAAGCGTTCGTTGAAACTATGGTTGCTAATGATGTTACCGACATGTTCGGCATCATGGGGTCAGCATTTATGGACGCAATGGATATCTTTGCTCCTGCTGGCATTCGATTGGTCCCAGTGGTACACGAGCAAGGTGCTGCTCACATGGCAGATGGTTACTCTCGTGTATCTGGTCGCCACGGCGTAGTAATCGGGCAAAACGGCCCGGGTATTAGTAACTGTGTGACTGCGATTGCAGCGGCGTTCTGGGCACATAGCCCGGTCGTCATTGTGACGCCAGAGACAGGTACAAAAACAATGGGCTTAGGTGGTTTCCAAGAGTGTAACCAGCTTCCAATGTTCCAAGAGTTTACTAAGTATCAAGGACACGTAACGCACCCAGACCGTATGGCAGAATACACAGGCCGATGTTTTGACCGCGCAATGAGCGAGATGGGTCCAACTCAACTGAATATTCCACGTGACTATTTCTACGGTGAAACTCAAACCGAGATCCCGAAACCCGCGCGTTTAGATCGTGGTCCAGGTGGCGAGAAGTCTCTGAATGAAGCAGCAGACCTGATTGCTGAAGCAAAATTCCCAGTCATCATTTCTGGTGGCGGTGTGGTAATGGCAGATGCAGTTCAAGAGTGTGCAGCATTAGCAGAAAGACTAGGTGCACCTGTAGTGAACAGCTACCTGCACAATGACTCTTTCCCTGCGAGTCACCCATTATGGTGTGGCCCTCTAGGCTACCAAGGTTCGAAAGCAGCAATGAAATTGATGGCTCAAGCGGATGTGGTTATCGCGTTGGGTACACGTCTTGGTCCATTTGGTACCTTGCCTCAACATGGCATGGACTACTGGCCGAAGAACGCGAAAATCATTCAGATTGATGCAGACAACAAGATGCTAGGTTTGGTTAAGAAGATTTCTGTTGGTATCTGTGGCGATGCGAAAGCAGCTGCGGTTGCTTTATCTGAAAGATTGGAAGGCCGCGCACTGTTGTGTGATGACAACAAAGGCGCTCGTCAAGATACAGTCGCAACAGAGAAAGCACTGTGGGAAAAAGAGCTTGATGAGTGGACACACGAACGTGACTCGTTCAGCTTAGATATGATTGAAGAAAACTCACACGAGACTCCGTTCTCTGGTGGCGAATATCTACACCCACGCCAAGTATTGCGTGAGCTAGAAAAAGCGATGCCTGAAGACGTAATGGTCTCGACGGACATCGGTAACATCAACTCAGTGGCAAACAGCTACTTACGCTTTGAAAAACCACGTAGCTTCTTTGCTGCAATGAGTTTCGGTAACTGTGGTTATGCGTTCCCGACCATCATTGGTGCGAAAGCAGCGGCACCTCATCGTCCCGCTATTTCTTATGCTGGCGATGGTGCGTGGGGCATGAGCTTGATGGAAACCATGACATGTGTTCGCCATAACATTCCAGTGACAGCCGTGGTATTCCACAACCGTCAATGGGGTGCTGAGAAGAAGAACCAAGTCGACTTCTACAACCGACGCTTTGTTGCTGGTGAACTTGAGAACCAAAGCTTTGCAGAGATCGCACGAGCAATGGGCGCTGAAGGTATCACAGTTGATAAGCTAGAAGATGTAGGCCCAACTCTGCAAAAAGCTATCGACATGCAAATGAACGAAGGCAAAACAACCATCATTGAAATCATGTGTACTCAGGAATTGGGCGACCCGTTCCGCCGAGATGCACTATCAACACCGGTTCGTTTCCTAGATAAATATAAAGACTACGTATAAGTCATAGGAAGTTTGTCCGGCCACCGCATTATAAAGAACGTGGTCGGGCAATATTAACGGGTATTGGCAAAGTGCTTAAGTGAAGAACGTAAACGCTTAGTTCAATAATTTCTACTTAAACATTAGAACACTAATTAAATGTTCCATCGGTACATAAGTGGTTCTAGCTATATAAATTTTGTCACTCATTATTATTGTTCGATCCTTAACTAATGGATCCATAAATGGTCATCTTTGACGAAGATATATACCTATTATCATTTTTCAATAATTACAACTATACCAATTGAACAATTGAACAATTGATTAACGTGATTATTAATACTTTAACTTTACCGAATATAAATTAAATGACTTATTGTATGAATGTTGTGAAAAATAAACGTTATATAAGCTCACTCGAAGAGCTGTATGAAATAATCGATTCACTCATTGCTGAGTGTAGTGGACATCGTGATTTGATTTATAACGTGTGTGATTATGAAAATAATAACTTGATGCCGAGCTTAGGCCGATCAAATCGAAAGAATATTCGCCGTTTCGAACAAGAGCTTCTCTCGAGCGTGAGAGTTTATGGTGGGCATTCGTTGAGTGCACACGAGATAAACGATTGGTTACTGATGTGTTTAGCCAAGAAACAGGGGTTTCCAACCCGTTTACTTGAATGGACAGATAACCTGATTAATGCGCTGTGGTCTGTATGTCATAGCCAAAGTAAAGACTGTATCAATATTATTAAAGCCATTGATTATCATAAAGTTAGTGTTTTCAACTCACCATGTGACCTCAATAGGACTCAGATATTCAATGTGGCTGATTGTGATCAGCAAGAGCAACGAAAAGATAAGTGGTATTCCATTCACCCATTTAAGGAAGGTGGCAATGATGCCATTCAGCCTTTGTACGATGAAAAAGAATATTCAAACGGTCTAGTATCCGTTCATATTCTTCCATCAGCGAAAGTAAACCTGATAAAGGAATTAATCTCCATGAATGTTTTAAATGAACCGACAGAATATATTGAAGAGAAACTGGCTGATTTGAAAAATGAAGCCCATATAGACAGCAATCAAGCAATGAATAAAGGCGAGGGTAATATCGAGTTACAAGTTAATACTCATGATCGCCAGCTTGAGCAGTATGGCCGAAAGTACCATCAAGATTTTGATTTCGACTAAAGTCTAATATTTCTAATGATTTTATTTAGACCTAATATAAATCTAGTGATTACGAGATAAATAAAATCAGAACACTAATTAATTTATAAAAAGATGAAATCTGTGAGCTTAAAGATTGTTTATAAAGTAACTCGAAGTTAGAGTGGCGAATCTTGTTATCAAGTTGTTAAATTTTCACAGATCTAGTTTAAACACTCTAATAAAAAAGTGGCGCAAAGCTACTGAAATTTAAACCAATAACGAAAACATAAAGGATTCTGGAATATGAATATGCAAACCAATGCAGCGACATTCGTGCTGGAAAACCAAGTCGACACCGCCTTTTTACAGTCTTTTAGTGATGCATGGAATAACCATGATATTGAAGCGCTAATGTCGTTTATGACCGAAGACTGTGTCTTCCACACCGTGGCAGGAGAAGGCGAACTTGGAAACACTATCGAAGGGTACGAAGCCGTTCGTAATAGCTTTGAATTGGTTTGGCAGAACTTTCCAGATGCAGCCTGGAGCGACCCTGTCCACTTTGTGTGTGGCGACCGCGCGGTAAGCGAATCAACGTTCTCTGCGACTAACCCTGATGGCACCGTCATCGAAGCTCGTATGGTTGATGTGTTTACCCTGAAAGAGGGAAAAATCAGCGTAAAAAATGCCTTCCGTAAAACACGACCTCTTTTGACTCCTAACAACACTCCCAAGAGCTAGACACGAAACCACAACCCGTTCACGTGTTATGACTAGGAGAGTCGAATTATGAGTTTAGTAATGGAACAACCGGCAGCCGATGTGCCACCAAAGGTGAAAAGCACCCGAGCACAAGAAAGTACCCAAGCAAAAGAAAGATACGATCCAAAATACGACCCACTTAAAGACAAGAGCCCAGGTCACGGCAAGGAATACGCCCCGACTTATTGGGTAGATACCGCAGGCGTGCCACCTGAAGATGATGGCCCAATTACATCGGATATGGATGTCGATGTGGCGATAATCGGTTCAGGCTACACAGGCCTAAGTACTGCGATACACCTTGCTGAAATGTACGGCATTAAAGCGATTGTGATTGAAGCTAACCGTATGAGTTGGGGCTGCAGTACCCGAAATGGTGGTCAGGCTCAGTGTGCGTCAGGACGTTTGAAGCGTTCTCAGTGGATTGAACGCTGGGGATTAGAAACCGCGCTAAAAATGCACCGCGAATGCGTCGATGGCATGAACACATTTAAGTCTCTAATCAAAGACATTGATTGTGACCCGCAGCCGGGTGGCCACTTATATGTTGCTCACCGTCCAAAAGTGATGGCAACACTCGAGAAAGAAGCCAAGTTGCTGCGTGACACGTTTGATTACGATGCGCAGATCTTAGATGCGGAAACCGTAAAGCGTGATTACGTCGGCGACCAAGAAGCAGCAGGCGCAATGCATGAGCCAGAAGGTATTGGCATCCATGCAGGGAAACTGGCGTTTGGTTATCTAAGAAAGGCGCGAGCACTCGGCGTAAAAGTTCACCCAGCAAGCCCTGTGATGGGATGGGAAACTCGCAACGGTGTGCATTACCTGAAAACGCCTGGTGGTGTGGTTAAGGCTCGTTCTGTCGGTGTTTGTACCGGTGGATACACCAGCCAAGGTTTGCATTCAGAGCTTAAGAATCGCTTATTACCCGTACTTTCTAACTCGATGGTGACGCGTCCGTTAACTCAAGACGAAATCGCTGCGTGTAACTTCAAAACTAATCAGGTGATTACTGATACCAGAATTTTGCGTCATTACTACCGTTTGTTACCCGATAACCGAGTGCAGATCGGTACACGCAGTGCCATCAGTGGCAAGAATGCACCTGACAAGAAATACGAAGACATGTTGAGAGCGGATTTAACTCGAAAATTCCCTTCTCTCGATCAGATCAAAATCGATTATTCATGGTGGGGGTGGGTAGATGTTAGCCACGACATGATGCCAAGAATCTATCAGCCGAATCCAAAGCAATCCATATTCTACGCACTAGGGTATGGCGGCAATGGTGTGATGTACTCCGCTCAAGCAGGCAAGCGCCTCGCTCAGTGGATCGCAGGTGAAGGTCATAAGCTTGACTTGCCAATATTTGAATCAAAACTTCCGTTCCCCAACGTGAGGGAAGTGGTGGAATCTGAGATGTTTGCACCATTTCGAAGAGTAGGGCAACAGTTCCTTTATCAGTGGTATTCGCTAAAAGATGAAGTGCTTTAGTACTCGAACATTGTTTCCAAAATAGGGAAATAGAACTACGACCAGGAAAGTTGTACCAGGTCACCTTGTGAGCAAAGTACAGGCAGGAAGTCTGTATGATATGAAAGGTTAAGACTATGAAATTGATTAAAAATAAAATTATTGCTGGCGTCACAATTGTAGCAACAGCGATGCTATCTCATACCGCGGCAGCAGCAAATTTTAAAATGGCTATCGGAGATGCTGCTGGTGGTACTCAGTGGGAATTAGCGACCTCATTTTCTGAATTGATGGAGCAAAAAACAGACGGCAAAGTCAAAATCGACCTGTTCCCGAATGGTCAATTGGGCAACGAGCAAGACACCGTTAACGACGCGGCAATCGGCCTTCTCGACTTCTCAGTATTGGCGATCAACAACGTGACGCCTTTCTCTCCAACGGTTGGTCTATTGACCATGCCTTATGTCATTCAAAGTGCAGAAGAAGCGGTGCTATTAACTCAAGGCCAAGTGGGTCAAGACCTTGTCGATAACACCATTCGTGATGCTGGCGTTCGTATCGTTGGCTGGGCTTATTCTGGTTTTAGGGTTCTGACTAACTCTAAAAAATCAGTGGCTTCACCAGCGGATCTAAAAGGACTAGTGATTCGTGTTCCTCGTAACGAAATCATGATTGCTTCCTACCAAGCATGGGGCGTAAACCCAACACCAATGGCATGGTCAGAAACATTTACTGGCCTGCAGCAAGGTGTGGTTGATGGACAAGACAACCCATACATCACTGTGCATGCGATGAAGTTCAATGAAGTACAAAAGTACGTCACAAACCTTCGTTATATCTTCTCTCTTGAGCCGCTAATCGTCAGTGAAACAGTCTTCCAACAACAGACGCCTGAAATGCAAAAAATCATTCTTGAAGCGGGTCAGGAAGCGACAGAGCACAGCTTTGCATACTTAGAAAATACTGAAAACAAGATCCGTGAAGAACTGCAAGCAAAAGGCATGGTCTTCACTGACCCTGCAGACAACGAGCAAGAGTGGATCAGCAAAGTCACTAAGTCAGTTTGGCCTAAGTTCTATTCAAGCATTGGAGGCAAAGACAAGCTAGACGACGTTCTTGAGTTACTAGGTAGAAAGTAACGATTAGATTCGCCCTATCTGCTGTTCTTCGCGACTTAATCACCTAGCGATAGAACGGTTAGGTAGGGCATTTACATGGCTTTACTCGTTGATCTGTCCAGTACCTGATCTTTTTAGTACCGCGAGCGACTGGTTGTCATGTGGAAATCAACATTGGAGGTTATATGTCAGTCGCTAAAACAATAAAAAAGCACCTTAACAACATTGAGGAATATACATGTTGTTTGTTGCTAGCAAGCTTTGTCCTATTGCTGTTCACACAAATCCTTACTCGTCAGCTTTTCGATTACTCCATACCTTGGGGTGATGAAGTCGCTACTTACATGTTTGTTTGGTTTGCCTATCTAGGGGCTGTTGTTGCGGCCAAGATGTCGGCGCATAACCGAGTCAGTTTTCACTTCAAGTTCTTCCCCCCGATTGTTCAGACCGTCTGTGAAACCATTGCTGACTTCTTATGGCTGCTGTTTAACGGCTACTTTGTTTATCTCAGCTACGATTTCGTGTTCAACAAAATGAATTTGTTCTGGAAGTCTCAGACGACAGGCATCCCAATGAAATACTTCTATATGATTTTGCCAATCGCATTTTCTCTAATGATGCTGCGCATTATCTGGAACAACTACGAGCGCTTATTTAAGGGCGCTAAGAACGAAGATCCTGAAGTCAAAGAACTGCGCAAAATGACGGCACAAAAGTCATCACAGTAGTCGTCACAGAGAATAGCCGTAATAGAGAGATGTAATAATGGAATCCTATTTAACTCTAATTTTATTTGGTGGTTTCTTAACCCTGTTAATTCTGGGTGCACCAATCACAGTATCACTGGCCGGCGCTTCAATGGCGGCCTATATGTTGCTCGACAAAAACCCCATCGCTTTAGTACAAATCGCGTTCACTTCGGTGGGTAACTTCCCATTAATGGCGCTGCCAGCCTTTGTTCTTGCTGGCGCATTAATGGAGGCGGCGGGTATCTCCAAACGTCTGGTGGATATTGCAGAGAGCTTAGCCGGACCCGTGACGGGTGGCCTTGGCGCTGCAACCGTGATGGCGTGTTTGTTTTTTGGTGCTATCTCAGGTTCAGGCCCTGCAACCACAGCAGCGGTAGGCATGCTAATGGTGCCTGCAATGGTTAAGCGAGATTACGATAAGAGTTACGCATCGGCAGTAACGGCTGCATCAGGGGGCTTGGGGATCATTATTCCGCCATCCATCCCGTTAGTTATTTTCGGCATCTCAGCAATGGGATTAATGGCACCGCCTGAAGCCATCGCTCAACACGGGCAATTTGCTTCTTTATCTATTCCTAAATTGTTTGTTGCAGGCGTTGTTCCTGGCTTCATCATGGCATCTACACTCGTTGTCACTAACTACTTCATTGCCAAGCGAGAAGGCTATAAAGGGCTGTCTGAGAATTGGTCATTTGGCGAAGTAAGACATGCTTTACGCCGTGGCATATGGTCGATACTGGCTCCATTTTTGATTCTCGGAGGTATCTACAGCGGTATGTTCACACCAACAGAGTCAGCGGTTGTGGCAATTTTCTATTCGCTGTTTGTCGGTGTGTTTATTCACCGAGAGTTATCGTTTAAAAGCACCATCAAATCATTATCGACAACCACATGGATTACCGGGCGTGTGTTGCTGATTCTATTCGCTGCAACGGTATTTGGTCGCTTGTTAATCGAACAAAAAATTCCGGTCGTGGTGGCTGAGTCATTACTAGGTTTCACTGACAATATGTATATGGTGTGGGCACTGACTATTGTGCTATTGCTTTTCGTCGGCATGTTCATGGAAACGTTAGCCGCGATCATGATTATCGTGCCAGTGCTGTTGCCAATTATGTATATGCTAGGCGCGGATCCAACCCACGTAGGTATTGTGGTGGTGTGTACGTTGTCGATAGGTTTTGCTACGCCTCCGCTCGGTGAAAATATCTTTGTCGCCTCGGGGATAGGCGGGGCCACGGTCGAGCAGATCACCGCGAAGATCCACCCCTTTGTTCTTGCATCCGTAGTGGGCGTGTTCGTTATCGCTTTCTTCCCACAAATTACGCTTTGGCTACCGTCCTTAGTGGGCTATTAGGAGAAGTCACTATGAATATATCAAGAATTATCCTTATTGGTTGTGCCGTATTTGCAGTGATCAGTGGTATTGGATTACGTGCCGAACATTCAGAAACAGCGAAAGAAAATGAGCCAGTCAATGTGCTCGAAATTTCAGAGCCACATGTGGTCAGTGACGCTGAAAGAAGAGCCAAAACCCTGCTTGCTAAAGCGGTTGTCCATGTACAAAAAGAAGGCGATGAGAGCGTAAAAGACTTTATGAGTAGCGCCGAATATATAGACGGTGAGCTCTATGTATTTGCGCTTGGTATTGATGGTCAATTCCTTGCCAGTGGTGGCTCTTCAATGGTGTTGGTGGGCGACAGTGTTTTGGATACCCAAGACGTCTACGGTAATCCTTTTTTTAGAGAAATGATCACTAAAGCTGTGCACAACGGGTTTGGCGAAGTTCAGTACCATTGGACTAACCCTACTGATCGCATGGGCGAACCTAAAACGACCTTCTTTGAGCGTGTCGGTGACGTGATTGTTGCCGTGGGGTATTACCCAGAACGCTCCAGTGCAACAGAAGCTAAGCGGTTATTGGCAAGAGCCATGACCGCGATGGTAGAGTCTGAGCTAGACAGCATTGCCGAGTTCAATAATAGTGAAGGCAGCTTTGTTGAAGGAGACCTGTATGTGTTTGTGATAGACATGAACTCCGGGAAACTGCTCGCTCATGGCGTGTCTCCTGAGCTTGTCGGACGGTCACACAATGAAATTCTAAGCCCTGACAATAAGCCAATTCTTACTGAGATGCTGAATCTCGCTAAAGAAAATGGTCGTGGCGTTTACACCTATCAATGGTTAAACCCGCTGTCGAGAAAAGTGGAAACCAAACACACTTACTATCGAGTGATCGACAATAAGCTGGTTGGTGTTGGTTACTACACTAATTCAAACAGCACGTAAAAGTGTTTCTACTGAGCCCTCAACCCCATCAGTTAAAGGCTGAGGACTCGAAATACCGGTTTGTGTAAAAAAGCAATTTAGTAAAATTCACACTGTGAAATTTTTGTTGTGAAATTGTTTAGAAAATACAAGTAGTATGAAATACATGGAAGCAACACAGTAAAGAACAATTTTGAAAAGGGTCAATCAGGATTTTTGACCTACATGAAATTCAAAGCCGTAAGAGGGAAAAACTATGAATATGCTGACACTAGACAAAACAGAACTTCACAGAAACCATTCAACATTTATTGCTGAAGCTGTCTTTGCCGTTGAAATGGTGAAAGCAGACAAGCAACTCGAAAAGCAGAGAATGGCGAAACAGTTGCTTGATACTCTATTTCCTCTTGAGGCGGGTTCACACGAAGACGTGGTGAGCTACGAGATTGATTATCGACATGTTCAGGTTTACTTCAAAAACGGTGAACACACAGGCCTGAAACGCGCTAAACACTTTGTGGCTTACACAGGTGATAAATCTAAGCCTTCAGCAATATTATTCCGTGACGAAAGCGGTACACACGTTGAAGTGACAATCGGTGCTCGTAAAGGTACTGGCCACTTGGAATTGGTTGATATTCAAGATATCCAGCTAGAAACATGTACTACATTTGGCCAAACAGAGGTTAGCCGCTCTTCAGGAATCCGTCACTGGGTGAGCCTGGTGAAAGGCGATGAAAGCGGTCGCTCGAACGCATCGAGCGAAGACAAAGAGTTCACGGCGAAGAATGGCGAAGACTATAACTTAGGTTTTTGCTACGCGCTCTAATACTCTGTAGCGATTTCGTATCTGAGCGCTGCGATACGTGGCGCTAAAATTTCATTATTGATTTCTCTTTTACCTTTGGTAATTTCCCCGCCCCTATAGCGGGGCTTTTTTGTTAGAGCTATAAATAAATTGGGCTGTTGTTAATACTATCTGTCGAAAGTTTAGTTTAGATTTTACGGTGTGCAACTTTGATTTAAGATGCTGTCTTTAAAGGTTTTTATTTCTTTATTTTATTCTGATTTTATTGGCGTAACTGTCACTATCAACGGTGGTTCGGGTAACTTTTAAGCTGAAACTCCGTCAAAATGCTTCGTGCTGTGCTATAATGCGCGCCTTGGGATTGAGCAAGTAAGTCCAATCATCATCTATTTCGGTGATTTTTATCACGTTTTATTTACGTGGCTCGGCAAGTCAATCAAGTAGTAATTGGATATGGAGAGCGTCCTTATATTCGTTGATTCGGATATGCGAACATCATAATTTATGAGTTTTAAATCAAAAAAATACAGTATCGATTCTACTGACTATCAAGTTGGTCAAGATAACGTCAGTAAATGGGGCATGGATGTCCACAACACAGTTTTTCTAGCCTCAGTAGGCTTATCTCTTCTCTTTATCATCACTCTTCTTGCTCTTCCTCCAGCAGATGCTAAAGCTGCTATTGATTCTATTAAGGGTGCTGTTCTATCAAAGTTTGACTTCCTGTTTATGTGGGGAGCTAACATCATGCTAGCATTTGCTGTTGTTCTTGCTTTCTCACCATTGGGTAAAGTTCGTTTAGGTGGCGAAGATGCGACAGCAGACTATTCAATGTCATCTTGGATTGCGATGTTATTCGCAGCAGGCATGGGTATCGGGCTTATTTTCTGGGGTGTGGCAGAGCCAACCGCGTTCTTCACTAACTGGTTCGGAACCCCACTTAATGCAGAACCTTTTACAGAAGCAGGCCGTGAACTCGCACTAGGTGCAACCGTATTCCACTGGGGCTTTCATGCATGGGCTATCTATGGCATGACGGCGCTCTGTCTTGCGTACTTTGTTTATAACAAAGGTTTGCCGCTTTCAATGCGCTCAGTGTTTTATCCAATTCTGGGTGAACGTGTTTGGGGTAAAACCGGTGATGTTATCGACGTACTAACCGTACTGGTTACTTTGTTTGGTCTAGCAACTTCATTAGGCTTAGGGGGTACACAAGCGGCAAGTGGTATTAGCCATGTGTTCGGTTTGGAAAATAACATTTTTCTTCAGCAAGCTATCATTGTTCTAATCATGGGTTTGGCGATCATTTCTGTTCTACGTGGTATGGACGGTGGTGTTAAGTTCCTAAGTAACTTGAACATGGTTATCGCGTTCGTATTCCTTGGTCTTATCGCAGTATTGAACTTCACGACTGTACTTGATTCCGTGGCAACAGCGGTGACGGGCTATGTGAAAAATATCGTAGCTTTAAGCCAAAGTTCTGGTCGTGAAGACACAACATGGCTGCATGGTTGGACTGTGTTCTACTGGGCATGGTGGGTTGCGTATGCACCTTTCTTCGGCATGTTTGTAGCGCGTATTTCTAAAGGTCGCACGGTTCGTGAATTCCTACTTTGCGTACTGATTATCCCAACATTAGTAACTTCAGCTTGGATGTCTATCTTCGGTGGTGTGGCTATCGAACAAGTAATTAATCAGGTAGGGCAACTTGGCCTTGACCAAGGCATTACAGACGTTTCTCTAAGTTTGTTCTACATGCTAGATGCATACCCGTTTGGCAACATTCTATCTGTTATCGCAGTCGCGTTGATCATCGTGTTCTTCGTTACCACGTTGGACTCAGGTTCTATCGTTATCGATGGCATGACGGCAGGTGGTAAGCTTGAAGTGCCAGTGAAACAGAAAGTGGTTTGGGCGGTTATCTCAGGCGCGATCGCAATGGTGATGCTATGGATTGGTGGCACTCAATCTATCCAAGCACTTCAATCGATCACTATCATCGCAGCATTGCCGTTTACGATCATTCTTCTGATTGGCTGTGTCAGCTTGTTGAAAGGTCTACTGACTGAAGTAGATAAAGGACAAGCAAGCGTTAGCGAAACAGCGAAATAAAATAGCTAAGACTCTGAGTAAGTAATTAGGTAAATAACTACTTATTCCGGATGAAGCGTTATTTAAAAGCTCTCTTGTACTGTGCAAGGGAGCTTTTTTATGTCTAAGAAGAAATCAAAGATAAGCAGAAAAGACATAATAAAAGAGCCACAAGTGAATCGTCACTTATGGCTCTTTTTTAGTTTTAGAGATTCGCTTTAGGTAGGGAACTCGCTACTAAGTGCTTGGTGCGAGGTCTTAAGTAGTCGCTTAAGCGTTTAATTCGTGTTGGATTACGTAATCCAAAGCACCGGTTACCGCAGCCACTTGAGCGTCATTGCACTCTTCGTCTGTCACTTTGTCGCTGTCTGGGTAAACTTCTGTGGTTGTGCCGTATTTGCAATCAGTAACGCTGCCACATAAGCCAAGCTTCTTCATTGGGTAGTTGATCACACCGTGCTGAGTGACGTCTGAACCAATGATCTTGCCTTCGTCATCCGCAGGCGCAATGTGCGTTACTTTTTCTACTGAAGCAATTACTGCCGCTTGGAATTCTGGTTGCGGGTTTTCTGTATCGCCAACCGTGTAGAAACCATCTGGAATCATACCTTCGATGTACTCAATACCATCACGAGCCGCGAGTGCTGGTCGGAATTCAGTTTCATCAGAATCTGTCGTCTCATGCAGGTCAACGTGAACCAGTACTTTTGGCAAAGAAGCCACTAACGCACGTAGGTTTGCTGATTCTTCTGCTGGCGTACTGTCGTAGAAAGAGCGGTTTGGATCGACCGCATTTTGGTTCCAACGGTTGATCACTTCGTAGCCCCAAGGGCTCACACAGGGAGCAACAACAATGTTGAAGTGTGCTGAGTATTGTTCTGCTTGAGTTGCCGCGAACTTAATCGCACCGTGTACACCACTGGTTTCGTAACCGTGTACACCACCTGTTACTAGAACCGTGGGTTTTGATGCATCCCAGTTTTTGCTTTTGATAGCGAAAAGCGGGAAGCGAGCTTCATCGTAGCTCAATGCACCGTATTGTTCGATGTCGAGGCGGTCTGCAAGCGCTTTAATCTTTGGTACAACTTCTTGTTGGTATTCACGCTTAACCGTTCTTTGAGTGAACCACGCTTCACGTTCTGCTTGTTGCCACTTTTGTCCTGGCTGACCGATTGGGTAGAAGTATTCACTTTTCATCTATACTTTTTCTTTTATGTTCATGAAAGATGAAGACAGACTAGTCCTGTCTAACTGCGACAGCAATAGAAAACACAGTTTGTGACTTTATTTATTACAGACTCATAACTTTGATGAGTGGATTGATAGTGTTACATTCCATTTGTTGTTCAATCCTTTGAAAGAGAATAAAAAATGGCTGGAGCAAGTTTACTCACATTGCTAGATGACATAGCAACAGTGCTAGACGATGTCGCGCTAATGTCTAAAGTTGCGGCGAAAAAAACCGCAGGTGTATTAGGTGATGATTTAGCTCTGAATGCCCAACAGGTATCAGGTGTTGCTGCTGAAAGAGAGATCCCAGTGGTATGGGCGGTTGCAAAAGGCTCATTTAAAAACAAGCTGATCTTAGTGCCTGCAGCATTATTGATCAGCGCGTTTATTCCTTGGCTGATCATGCCATTACTCTTGATTGGTGGCTTGTTTCTTTGTTTTGAAGGGGCAGAAAAAGTATTAGAGAAGATCTTCCCTCATGCTCATCCACATGAAGAAAAAAGTGTAGAAAATGACACTAATGAATCCTTAGAAGAGTATGAGAAGAGAAAGGTAGCGGGTGCGATTCGGACCGACTTCATCTTGTCTGCAGAGATCATAGTGATTGCGCTGGGTACTGTAACGGGGACAAGTATTGTGACTCAAATTCTTGTTGTGAGTTTAATTGCAGTTGTGATGACGATGGGTGTTTATGGCTTGGTTGCAGGAATCGTGAAGCTAGACGATTTAGGTTTTTATCTCCAGCGTACATCGAGTGGTAATGCCATTAAAACCAAGTTGGGGAATGGGCTAGTTGCATTTGCCCCAAAACTAATGAAGTTACTTGCTGTTGTTGGTACGGCTGCGATGTTCTTAGTTGGTGGCGGTATTGTGGTACACAGCGTGCCAGTTATCCACCATTTAATCGAACCGATCATTATGGATTTTAGTGGTCATACGATTGCGACAGCGATTATTCCAACTCTGTTGAATGCCGTGATTGGTGTTCTTGCTGGATTGTTTGTCGTAATCGTTTGGGGTGCAATAGAGAAAGTTCGTGGTAAATAAGTGATAAATTGTGTTCGGTGAAAGGATGCCTGTCATCAGAACAAAAAGGGGCACCATAATCATTATGGTGCCCCTTTTAATCTAATGGGTCGTGTTTAATTAACACCACGCTCTTATTTTTCAATATAAGCGCTTATTTTTACGACCAAGTGTTTACTTTACAGACCAAGCAATCGTCTCGCCTCCACGGATTGGCACTACGATGTCTGAACCGAAAGGCATGGTTTCAGCAACGTTCCACTCTTCTTTAACAAGAGTGATGGTGTCTGTGTTACGCGGCATACCGTAGAAGTCAGGGCCGTTGTGGCTTGCAAACGCTTCTAGGTTCTCAATTTTACCTTCTAAGTCGAACACTTCTGCGTACAGTTCAACGGCAGCGTGCGCTGTGTAAGAACCTGCACAGCCACATGCTGACTCTTTTGCGCCTTTTGCGTGTGGTGCAGAGTCTGTACCCAAGAAGAACTTCTTGCTACCACTTGTTGCAGCCTCGATTAGCGCTAATTGGTGAGTGTTGCGCTTTAGGATAGGTAGGCAGTAGAAATGTGGCTTAATGCCACCAACCAACATGTGGTTGCGGTTGTAAAGTAAGTGGTGAGCTGTAATTGTTGCGGCTACGTTGTCGTTTGCGTTTTTCACGAAGTTTGCAGCATCAGCGGTTGTGATGTGCTCTAGAACAATCTTCAAGTTAGGGAAGTCGTTTACAATTGGAGCGAGTACTGTGTCTAGGAACTGCTTCTCACGGTCGAAGATATCAACATCGTGAGTGGTTACTTCGCCGTGAACCAGAAGCAACATATCCACTTCTTGCATTGCTTCTAACACGTGGTAAATCTTTTGAGCCGAAGTTACGCCTGAATCCGAGTTTGTCGTCGCGCCTGCTGGGTAAAGCTTCGCTGCAACAACTGCACCAGACTCTTTCGCTTTGCGAATTTCATCAGGAGTCGTGTTATCTGTTAGGTAAAGTGCCATTAAAGGCTGGAACTGTTCACTTGGTTGCTCTGCCATGATGCGTTCACGGTAAGCTAAAGCCATTTCGGTATCGGTTACCGGTGGGATGGTGTTTGGCATGATTAACGCTCGACCATTGTAGCGGCTGATATCGCGCACTGTATCTTTTAATACGTCGCCATCGC